>JAXKFZ010000084.1:0-12851 GCA_036550635.1 Collinsella sp.
GCCTCGGTGATGAGGATCAGGCTGGCGACAGAAGCAGCGTTCTGCAGGGTGACGCGGCTGACCTTGACGGGGTCGAGGACGCCCATCTCGATCATGTCGCCCCACTCGCCGTTGGCAGAGTTGAGACCCTGGCCGGCGGGCAGCTCGGCAACCTTGTCGACCACGACAGCGCCCTCAAAGCCAGCGTTCTTGGCGATGGTAGCAACCGGAGCAGTCAGAGCCTTCTTGACGATGTCGACACCGATCTTCTCCTCGGGGTCGTCAAGCTCAACGGCGTCGAGCGCAGGAGCAGCGTCCATAAAGGCGACGCCGCCACCGGCGACGATGCCCTCCTCGACAGCAGCGCGGGTTGCCTGCAGGGCGTCCTCGACGCGGTGCTTGATCTCCTTGAGCTCGGACTCGGTAGCAGCGCCGACCTTGATGACGGCAACGCCACCGGAGAGCTTGGCCAGGCGCTCCTGGAGCTTCTCACGGTCGAAGTCAGAGGTGGTGTTCTCCATCTCACCCTTGATCTGAGCGATACGAGCGTCGATGGCCTCCTTGGAGCCAGCGCCGCCGACGACGACGGTGTTGTCCTTGGAGATGGTGACGGACTTAGCGGTACCGAGCATATCGGCGGTGATGTCAGCGACCTTCACGCCCAGCTCGTCCAGGGCAGCCTGGCCACCGGTGAGGACGGCGATGTCCTCGAGGATGCGCTTGCGGCGATCGCCGTAGCCCGGGGCCTTGACGGCGCAGACGTTGAGGGCGCCACGGATCTTGTTGAGGACCAGGGTCGGCAGAGCCTCGCCGTCGATGTCCTCAGCGATGATGAGCAGGCCACGGCCAGCGCGCTGGACAGCCTCGAGAACGGGCATGATGTCCTGAACGCTGGAGATCTTCTGGTCGGTGATGAGGATGTACGGATCCTTCATCACGGCCTCCATGCGGTCGTTGTCCGTGACGAAGTAAGCGGAGACATAGCCCTTGTCGAACTGCATGCCCTCGACGGTGTCGATGGTAATGTCGAACGTCTGGGAATCCTCGACGGTGATGACACCGTCCTTGCCCACGACCTCCATGGCCTCGGCGATCTTCTCGCCGACCTCGGGGTCACCGGCGGAGATGGTACCGACGGAAGCGATCTGCTCCTTGGTCTCGACCGGCTTGGCCTGCTTCTTCATCTCGGCGACGGCGGCGTTGACGGCCTTGTCGATGCCGCGACGGATGGCCAGCGGGTTGGCGCCAGCGGCGACGTTGCGCAGACCGTCGTTGACGATGGCCTGAGCGAGCAGAGTTGCGGTGGTGGTACCGTCACCCACGGTGTCGTTGGTCTTGGTGGCAACCTCCTTCACCAGCTGAGCACCCATGTTCTCGATGTTGTCCTCGAGCTCGATCTCCTTGGCGACAGAAACGCCGTCGTTGGTGATGGTCGGGGCACCGAACGTGCGCTGCAGAGCGACGTAACGGCCCTTGGGGCCCATGGTGACGGTAACGGCGTCGGCCAGAGTGTTGACGCCCTTTGCGAGCTTGGCGCGGGCATCGGTGTTGAACGTAATGTTCTTTGCCATGGTAGGTAATCCTCCAAAAGAAATGTGACTCGCGTCGCCGTTTCCGAGTCCTATGCGGCGGACGCGTTCAAAGACGAATCAGAGATTCTGACGAGACTAGGCCTCGACGACGGCGTAGATGTCGTCGGCGCGCATCAGCAGATACTTCTCGCCGTCGACCTTGACCTCGTTGCCACCAAACTTACCGTAGATGACAACGTCGCCGACCTGAACGTCCATGGGGATGCGCTCGCCCTTGTCGTTGACCTTACCGGCGCCAACGGCAACGATGGTGCCGCGCTGCGGCTTCTCCTGAGCGTTGCTGGCGATGTACAGACCAGAAGCGGTCTTCTGCTCGGCCTCGTCGGGCTTGACCAGGACGCGATCTGCAAGCGGCTTCAAAGACGACATGCTTGTTTCCTCCTTTTTGGGCCGCGCGGTTGAGCCGCGCGGGTTTCCCTACTTCGTTTGCGTACGCGTTGAATGGTACCCACGAATGGCGGGTTATACAACACGGAGTCAAAAAATCTTATTTTTTGGCACTTAGATTTTCTGAATGCCGGGCGATAACTTGTGCGCGGCTCCCGGGGCGGACCGGAGGGCATGAAGTTTGCTGCTCTACAGTCCTGCGCAAGACGGAAAGCACATTAAGTGCTTTCCTTTGCGTGCGGAACTCGCGACAAACTTCATGCCCTCCGGTCCGCCCCGGGAGCCAGGTTGACTAACTCGGGCCCGGCATTCAGAAAAGTCAGTGCAGCAAAATGGCGATGCGGATGTCGGCATGGGCATGGTTTTCGCCACGCGCACGGGTCCCCCAGGGAGCACCGTGCATTTTTGGGAGTATTCAGCAGACCAGGACGGCTGCATACGCACTGGACATTCCTTATTGGTCCCAAGGACGCCTTCAGCGGGCGATTTTGGTCGGTGGGCAGACCCCGTTGGGACAAATGGGCATACTTCGCGCCGTACCAGACCACAAAATGTCATCGAGCTCCGCGATGCTACCCGACTGCAGCGGCGCCGGCGGGGCTTGCGTTGCTGAATACTCCGTTTTTTGCACGGCCCAGGCGGGGGTACATCAGGACCAGAAAGAACATCCCAGCCTTTTTATGCAATCTGCAATGGAAAGTATGCAAAACACCAAGAGACGGCATTGCTGATGTCCAAATTAAATGCGCGGGGCAGCAGCGCCCCCACCCCACGCTCAAATCAAGCAGAGCAGGGACGCTCATAGCGGGTCCCCACCGATATACAAACGCGGCTCGAGCGCCATCCCAAAATAGGCTGTCCGAGCCGCGTTTAACGGTACGGCATGATTATTAGCGCTCGTAAATCAAGTTGCCTGCCAGGTAGGTGGCCTGAACCTTGGTGGCTTGCAGCTCTTGGGGGTCGATGGTGAGCGGGTTTTGGTCCAGGACTACCAGGTCGGCGTATTTGCCGGGCTCCAGGCTGCCGAGGTTTTGCTCGTCACCTGCCGCGTAAGCGCTGCCCAGGGTGTAGTTGCGCAGGGCTGTAGCCGCGTCGATGCGCTCGCTGGGAAGCCAGCCGCCCTCGGGCCAGTGGCTGTGGGGGTCTTGGCGCGTGATAGCCGTGTAGAGCACGTTCATGCTGGTAACGGCTGTGATGGGGCTATCGGTACCGAATGCTTGGCGGATGCCGCGCTGCTTATAGGTCGCAAACGGCCACATGATGCGGCTGCGTTCCAGGCCCAGGTCGCGCTCCGGGCCACCCGGGTCGAGCGTGATATGGCAGGGTTGGCTCGAGGCAATGACGTTGAGCTTGCGCAGACGGTCGATGTCACCGGGCAGCAAATTCTCCAGATGCTCGAGCGTGTTGTGACCGTGCGGCGGCAGACCGTAGAGCTCTGCCGCCTCCTCAAAGATATCGAGCGCAGCATGGATGGCACCGTCGCCGATAACGTGGATGCGCACGGTGTGGCCACGCTCGGCTGCCGCCAGAACCAGCTTGCGCATGCGCTCGACAGGAACCGTCAGACGACCCTGGTCGCCCGGGAAGCGCGGGTTGGTATAGGGCTCAGTGAGGTATGCGGTATGCTCGCTCGACACGCCGTCGAAGAACTGTTTAAAGCCTGGCGCCGAGAGCAGCGCGTTGTTCGCGTAGCGGGTCTGGAGTTCTTCCAAGCGTGATTGGTCATCCAGCAGCGTGGGAAACAGATGGGCACGGATGCCCAGCTTGCCGGCGGCCTGCAGCTTGTCGTAAACATCGTCGCGAATAAAGTCGCAGCCCGGCATGGGCATGAGCGACATATCGCAGATTGAGGTGATGCCCTGCTCGGCCATACGCTTCATCTGGTCGGCGTAAGCGCTCGCGATGCGGTCCTCGCCCAGCCACTCCAGGCAGCGCGGCAGCAGCTGCATAGCAGCTGCCTCGTGGGCGATACCCGTGAGTTCGCCATTTGCATTCTTGTCGTAGCTGCCGCCCGCCGGCGGCTCGCTGTCACGCGTCACGCCGAGGGCTTCGAGTGCGCGGCTGTTGAGCCACAGGGTATGCCCGTCGCCCGAATACATAACACAGGGGCGATCGGGGAAGGCGGCGTCGAGGGAGGCCTTGGTAGGATGCTCGGGCGGATCCCAACGGTAGTCGCGCCAGCCCTGCGTTACAACCCAAGCGTCGTCAGGCAGGTCCTGGGAAAACTCGAGCGCGTGTTGTACCAGCGCCGCCTCGGACGTGCCCATATCCATGAGCATGTACGGCGAGGAACCGACCGAAGTATGGAAGAAATGCAGGTGCGCATCGTGGAAACCGGGGCAGATGAATTGCTCGCCGTAGTCGACAACTGGCGTGGCGGCAGGGGCGGCGGCAACCACGTCATCGGGCGCGCCGACCGCGACGATGCGATCGCCCGCAATGGCAATCGCCAGCTCGCGGGCGGTATCGATACCGTCTTGCGCGGTAAAAACGTTCTTAGAGCAGATAATCCGATCGATATGTTGCATGGGCGTCCCCATCTCTGGCAGGAAATTCAACACCCCCGAGTGTACTCCCCCACTCTTGTTACAAAACCCCAAGCGGCAAACGGCAACTTTACCAGCCCTAGCGGCAGGTGGCATACTGGAGAAAGCCTGTACGATTTTGCGATCGAGCCAACAAGGAGCAAATCGACCATGACGAAGACCAAGGCACAGCAGATTATGGCGGCAACCGAGGTTCGCGCGGCAGACGACGTCACCGCGGCCATCCGAGATATCGCCGCCGAGTTTGAGCCCTACATTATCAAGCAGCGCCGGCACTTCCATAAGCACCCGGAGTTGAGCCTTGCCGAGGAGCGCACGACCTCCGACATCGCCAACCAGCTCGACGCCATGAATATCCCCTACGAGCGCCCGCTCAAGACGGGCCTGGTGGCGACGCTCCGCGGTACCGCGCCCGATGCCTACCGCGAGGACGGCACGCCGCGCCGCCGTATCCTGCTGCGCGCCGATATCGACGCCCTGCCTGTCACCGAGCAGACCGGCGAGGAGTTCGCCAGCGTCAACGAGGGCTGCATGCACGCCTGCGGTCACGACTGCCATATAGCCATGATGCTCGGCACGCTGCAAATCCTGCGCCATATGACTGACGACATCCACGGCGAGATTCGCATCGTATTCCAGCCCAGCGAGGAAAACGGCCAGGGCGCCAAGCTCATGATCGGCACGGGCGTACTCGATGGCGTCGACGGTGCCTATGCCGCGCACATCTGGAGCGAGGTCGATGCCGGCACCGTGAGCTGCGAGCCCGGTCCGCGCATGGCAAACACCGACTGGTTCCGCATCGACGTCCGCGGCACCTCGTGCCATGGCGCCATGCCCCAGCGCGGCCACGATGCCGTTATGGTTGCCGCCGAGATCGTCAACGCCCTGCAGACCATCGTCTCGCGCGAGATTAGCCCCTACGAACCCGCCGTCATCACCGTCGGCGAACTGCACGGCGGCACCGCGCGCAACGTTATCGCCGGCACGGCGTACCTCGCCGGCACGGTGCGCACCTATGGCGACAAGACGCATGAAGAGATGCCCGAGCTTATGCGCCGCATCGTGGAGCACACCGCGGCTGCTCTGGGCGCCGAGGCCGAGCTCACCGACTACACCATCGCCAACTACAAGGTCGAAAACGATGCCGCCTCCAGCGAGCGCTGCCGCCAAGCTGTGCTCAAGTGCCTGGGCCCCGCAGGCGAGGGCCATTACCGCGGCACGCTTTCGGGCGAGGACTTCTCGGAGTACCTGCGTCGCGTACCGGGCGTGCTCGCCTTTGTTGGCACGCGCAACCCCCAGATCGGCGCCACCTATGCCCAGCACTCCTGCTTCTACAAGATCGACGAGAGCGTGCTCGCCAAGGGCTCCATGGTAGCCGCTCAGTATGCCATCGACTTTTTGGCCGAGCCCACGCAAGAAGAGCTCGACGGCCCCACGATCGCCGCGGTTGCCGAGACCAATCCCGACCTGGCAGCCAAGCTGCGCTCTGCCAAGGCAACTGCCGCCGAGGCCCGCGACGCCATGCACGATGCTCGCACCGCCCGCCATGCCGCCATCAAGGGCATTCACGATGCGCGGGCTGCCGCTCGCCACGAGGAGAAGCGCGACGAGTAGCCATCACGCCCACCCATAACAACCTGGCTATAGCAAAGCGGGGGCGAACGTTATCTCAACGTTCGCCCCCGCTTATGTGTCGACCGCTTTTCTAGCGCGTCCTCCGTCACGACAGGTAAGAGCGAAGGATGGTGAGCCAGCGTGGGGTTTCGAGGTGGATGATATCGATGGGAACTCCGGCGGGAGCGTGACCGCCAAAGAGCAGGCCCGCGTCTGCCGGGTTGATAAGGCGCACGATCCATACGGCAACGACCAGCACGCACAGAACAATAACCGTAATGTCGATGCCGCGCTTTAGCTTGCTCAATGCCACCTCCTCGCGCACGAACGCGAGCGCAAACGCAATCGGCACCACCCAAAACAGCGGATGATAAGCGAAGGCCGCCGCAAAATCGAGTCGCAGCGCCGCCAACCAGGCTCTCGTCATGCCGCATCCCGGACAGGGAATGCCCGTCATCAACCGAAAGACACAGCCGATATCGAGCAGGTAAAGTGCGAGCCAGGCGACAAAGAGCACACCGATGCAAGAAAGGACGCGGCGAATGAGTTCCGCCGCGCCCTTATGTCCCTGAGTATTACTCACGACGACTTGATCGTTAGGCACGCACGCCGAGACGGGTGTTGTAGACCGTAGCCATTGCGTTGGTGTTCTTGATGATGATGTTCATGGCAAAGATGAGACCAAGGCCGCACAGGAGCGCACCGACAATCTGCCACATAAGAATGGTGGTGCCGTTCTCCTGGAACACCAGGCCATAGCGAGGGGCGTTGGCCTGCAGGCGGTTACCGATCTTATAGTACCAGTAGAGGGCATAGAAGCCGCAGGTCACGAACGACAGCAGGATAAATGCTGCCAGACCCGGCGTGGAATCGCCGTCGTCCTGGCACATGACATTGATGTCGCGGGCGAGGCAATAGAGGAAGTAATATGAATAGATGCCGCAGGTCACGATGGAAAGCAGGAGCCAGCCGATCACGCCACGGTCGGTTTTAATCGGAGTATAGCCCATCGGGGCAGGTGCAGGCTGCTGAGCATACTGCTGCTGACCGGTGTACTGCTGCTGCCCGGCGTACTGCTGCTGAGGCTGAGGCTGAACTGCCTGAACCGGAGTGGGCTGAATCTGCGTGGGCTGCGGAGCAGGCTGGGGCTGAGGTGCAGGCTGCGGCGCGGGCTGCGGAGCAGGAGCAGCGGAAACGGCACCGACGGCAGAACCGCAGACAGGGCAGAATTTGGCATCATCCGAAATGGGAGAACCACAAGTGGGACAGAACATAAGCCTCTCCTTTTCCTAAGGCGTTGCACGCCTTCAAACCTTACACGTCTATGTTCTCAACAATAGCCGCGACGTTGTTGCGCAACATTGGCCAATTTCCGAGAAATTTTGCTGCAACCGTTTTCCCAGGCATTTTCTTGCTTTCGCAGTAGAAAAAGGCACCCCGGGCTCAGTTGCCCAGGGCGCCTCGACCGACTATTCGGTTTGATTGTTTTCGGCAGCAGGATTATCGCCCGGCTCATCCGCCGGCGTAGCAAGGGCATCCCAATCGGGCTCCGCAGGCGTCGCCTCGGGCGCCGGTGCAGGTGCAGGCGCCGGGGCAGGCGCCGGAGCAGGCGCGGGCGCAGGCGCAGGTGCAGGTGCAGGGGCAGGGGCAGGGGCAGGTGCCGGGGCAGGCGCAGCACCAGTGGCGGCCGTGGGGTTGAATCCCGCAGGAGTAGGCTTCTTCTCACCCGGGAGCACAAACGTCAGGACATCGTCGGCATCCTCATCGGCCCACTCGCTGGCATGACGTGCCGCCCAATAGCCAACGGCGCGATACTTGAGCATCTTGCCAAACACAGTCAGGAACACCGTGACGAAGGCAATGATCATCAAGAACAGAATGAGCGTAATGCCACCGCCCTCGATGATTGCCTCAAGACCCGTGGGGCGGTAGTAATAGCTATACATACCAAACGTAGCAATGGCGCCGAAGATGGCGGTGAAGATCCACGTGATGATGTGCGACACGATGCCCGTCAAAAACTCGGGGAGAATCGATGCGCAGAACAACTTGCCCAGGTTGGCCTTATAGGACTTCCAAACCTTCTCAAGCGAGAACGCGCTCTCCACGCGCCCGACGACGGCAAAGTGCATCACGGCAGCATCACCAAACATCTTAAAGAAGATGCCCAGTACCACCGACACGATCATGGCAAAGACGAGCAGGCCCATCGAGCCGAAGAGTGCGGCCTCGAGACCGCTCGAACCGGAGTAATAGTACGAGCCGACGGCACCGATCACGACGCTCTCGATAGCCGAGAACACCACGCCAATCACCGGAATAATGGCCACGAACTCGAGCACACCGGTAATGACAGACGAGAAAATGCCCAATCCAAACGAGGTCGAGCGCAGCAGCGGACGCTCCATGCCGTTATCATCCTTGAGCGACAGGTCACGACCCCACTCGATGGCAAAGCCCGCGCCGCACACGCTTGCCACGTACGCGAGCAAAAAGCCAATGGCCGCTGCGATACCGCCGATAACGGGGATAAACAGCACCAGCACCGAGACAACACAGATCAGCGCCGGCAAAAAGGCGATTTGGCATACGCGAACCAAGGCGCCGGGAACCTTAAGCATGTCGTTGAAGGCCTGAGCCATACAACCCTTGGGCGCGTTCATAGCCGGCTGGGGCGCAACGAACGGCTGCGGCTGCGGCTGGGCAAACGGCTGACCCTGCGGCTGAGGTTGAGCTTGCGGAGCGGGACCGGCGGCCTTAACCTCGGTATTAGGGGCACCGCACACGCCGCAGAACTTGTCGTTATCGCCCATGGGGGCGCCACACTGCGAACAGAACATCGAAATCATCCCTTCGTATCTAGAGCGAATCACCTGGATCGCAAACGATGTCTTTGGCATCATTATCGCCCAATGTGGGGACAAATACCGCAAGATGACCGATTTGCAACGTAGCCGGTTTATTCAATGATTCGAAGGGTACGACCGGGCTAGTTCGTGCCGCGGAAGCCCTTGCCGACGATTTCGGAGCTATCGACGATGGTGATGAAGGCGCCAGGGTCAATCTCGCGGGCATAGCGGCGCAGTTGCACTGCCTCGCGACGGCTCAGCACGCTCATGATCACCGTGACGCACTTGCCCGAGAAAGCGCCGTAGCCACGGCTGATCGTTGCCGTGCGGTTGAGATGCTTGACGATAAACTCCTCGACTTTAAGGGGCTCGGAGCAAATGATCGTGCAGACCTTACGAAGGTGAATGCTCTCGATAGCCTTGTCGACCACAAGCGTCTTGGCAAACAGACCGAGCACGCAGTACAGACCGACGCGCGGGCCATACAGGAAAGCCGCGATGGTCACGATGCCGATATCGACCAGCAACAGGGCACGGCCGATCTCAAGCGTCGTGCGGCGTTTGAGAATCATGGCAAGGATGTCGGTGCCGCCCGTCGAGGCGCCAATGTCAAAGACAATGGCACTGCCCAGCGCCGGCAGGATCACGGCAAAGCACAGGTCGAGCCACATATCACCCGTCAGAGAGACATCGGTCGGAATAAAGAGCTCAAACAGCGAAACATAGGCGGACAACGCAAACGAGGCGAAGACGCTCCACAGGATTGCCTTGCGCTCCAAAAAGATAAAGCCCAAAACAACGAGAACCGCGTTAATAATCCACATAAAGACGCCGACGGGCAGGGTCGGGAACAGCGTGGACAGAATGACCGACACGCCCGAGGTGCCGCCAAAAGCAAAGTGATTAGGGGTTTTAAACGCAACGATGGCAAAGGCCGTAAGAATCAGGCCCAGATTGAGCTCGGCAAAAAAGCGCGGGAAGCCCGGCTCCTGGCTGCGCTTTTGACCGGCACGCTCGCCGCGCTCGATATCGGTGCGATCAACCACGCGCTCCATCGGCACCACGGGAGGACGATGCATCTCCTCGGCAGCACGCGATGCCGCCTCTGCCGCGGCGGCCTCAATCGCCCATGCCTTGCTTTCTGTTTCGTGCTCGTCGGCCATTACGGCAACCCCTCGTTAACAATTTGGAAACAATGCGCCCATTAGGGTAACGCGGAACGCGACGATTGCAACCCCTAGTTAGACGAGCGGTATGCCTACATCGGGGGGCATACAAATAACGGCCGGCCACGCTTTTGCTTGCGCGGTCGGCCGTTTAACGTTTTCGCAGATAAAACCTGCCAAAACAAACCTGTCCCTATTTGGTAGGTTACTCGTGCTGGCTGGTGCGGTGCTCGTACTCCTCGGGGGTGATGACATCCTCGATGCGCAGGTTGACGCCTGCCACCTCAAGGCCGGTCATCGCGGCCAGACGCTCGGTGACGCGCGCCTTAACGTCGTCAAAGATCGCAGGCGCATAGGCGCCATACTCGATGATGACCGAGATGTTGACGACCACGCGATTGTCGTCGGTGACCTCGACCGTCACGCCCTTGGTCAGGTTCTCGGCACCAAACTGTTCCTGCACAAAGTGCATAAGGTTACCCTTCATGCCCAGAACGTGCGGCACCTCGCGGGTGGCCATGGCGACAATCTTCTCGATCACGCCGTTGGAATAGGTCAGCGAGTCCTCGGACTCGTCCGTTTCCTCATCATCCTCGTCCGCATCATCGGCGGGCTCGGCCTCGACGAGCGCCTCGTCCTCGAGCGTTACGTCCTCGGCCTCGGCGGTGACGGTCTCGTCTGCCTCGAGCTCGGTATCGGCCACATCGACCTTCGTATTAAAAGCCATGGTTCCTCCTTATGCCTGCCGCAGATGCGACAGTCGAATACATATTAGCGGCCGCTAAACAGACGGCCGAAGAAGTTGACGATCCCGTTTTCGCCGTCGCGAATTTGGCCGATCACAGCGCCGATCAGCACGAAGAATGCGATGACGAGCGTGTCCCACAGGCCGAGTGTGAGCACCAACACGGCGAGGATAAAGCCAGCGACGGCACCGAGCGTGGTGTTGGGATGACGCACAGCATAGCTCCAGATGGCAGCGCCCGTACCCTTGATGAGACCCATAGCCTCGTCAAAATCCACGGCTGCCGCGTCTTGTAACTCGGTTGCCTCTGCTTTGGAATCAAAAGGTTCGCTCGCCGGTGTGGCGCTCTGGTCAATCGTCAGGCGCGGCGTACGAGCGGTCTTATCTTGATTGGTATCACTCACCGGAAACCTCCACGGTCTGGACGGTAGTCTTGGACGGCAAAAAACGGACGCGCGCGGTCGTACCCGGCGTGCCGAGCATGGTGTCGCAAGCTTCCTCGATGCGCTGCTGCATCGCGGTAGCCAGAGATGCCACGTCCTTATCGTCAAGCGCGATAGCCTCGACCTTAAAACGGACGTGCGAATCGTCGGAACCTTGGACGCGGGCCTCGACATGCTCGATCATCACGCGATCGTCGCGCTCGGCAGCAGCCCTGGCGCACGAAGAAAGCGCCGCGAGCGTAACCTCGATATTGCGCTCCCCCGCCGGATGCACGCAGGACGGCTCGCGACGAGCAAACATCAGGCGGAAGAAGCTTACCAGCACGCCAATCGCCACAACTCCGCCGCATGCCGTCACGACAATGCGCGGCATGGGGTCGCGCATCAGCAGCATAAAGCGATACGTATACGGCCCCCAAAACTGGCAGACAAGCGTACCCAGCGCCACGATGGCGGCGGCAAGATACACGATCGCTAGGGCTCGTTTGAGTACGCGCACGTGGCGCTCCCTTCAAATCTCGGCTCTCGAAATGCAAAACGGTTCGCATCATTATAAAAGAGCCGGGTCCGGTGCTCTACGCACGCGGATCCGGCTCATCTATTCCACGAGGCTTGCATGCTCGCTTCATTATGCCCAGATATGCACGGCTTAACCCGTGCGGGCGCTACTCCTCCTCGAGGGCAGCGATGACCTCGTCGGTCATGTCCATGGTGCTGTAAACATCCTGGACGTCGTCGAGCTCCTCAAGACGGTCGATGAGGCGCTGAACCTTCTTGGCGTCGGCGCCGGAGACCTCGGTCGGGGTGGTCGGGACCATGGTGGTCTCGGAGCCCTTGACCTGGACGCCCTGCTCCTCGAGCGCCTTGGAGACAGCCATGACCTCGTTGGCAGTAGTCCAGACGATCCACTCCTCGCCGGCGTCCTCGTAGTCCTCGCCACCGGCCTCGGCGATCGCCATCATAAACTCATCCTCGTCGCCGGCAGCACCGTTGGCGATCATGGTCTCCTTCTTGGCGTTCTCGTCCAGGATCTCCTTGGCGACGACGATCTGGCCCTTGCGCTCAAACTGGAAGGCGACGGAGCCCGAGGTGCCCAGGTTACCACCAGCGTGGGAGAAGGCGGAACGGACATCAGCGGCGGTGCGGTTGCGGTTGTCGGTCAGGCAGTCAACGTAGACGGCGACACCGGCGGGACCGTAGCCCTCGTACACGATGTTCTCGTAGACGGCGGCGTCAGCGCCCGAGCCAAAAGCCTTATCGATAGCGGACTTGATCTTGTCCTTAGGCATGGACTGAGCCTTGGCCTTGGCAACGGCAGCGGCGAGGCTGGCGTTGTTCTCGGGCAGCGGGTCACCGCCGAGACGGGCAGCAACGGTGATGTTGCGGCTGAGCTTGGAGAAGAGGGCGGAACGCTTGGCGTCCTGCGCGCCCTTACGATGCTTGGTTGTGGCCCACTTAGAGTGTCCGGACATACGTGTCTCCTATCGGTTTCGACCTAAAGCCCAGCGCAGATGCTCGGGCAATATAAAC
>JAXKFZ010000085.1:0-2115 GCA_036550635.1 Collinsella sp.
GAGCCCGGTGAGCTACTGGATGCCGTTTGAGGGCAACATGATCGGCTTCCACGACGCCACCTGGCAAAACGACAAGAGCTTCGATAATGCCGAGTCGTACAAGTGGTGCGGCAGCCACGGTTGCATCAACCTGCGCCTGGCAGACGCCAAGGCACTTCACGACTGCATCAAAGTCGGCCTGTGCGTGGTTGTCCACTCGTAGTGCAACGCGCGCATTCCTACAACGTGGAACCGCTGCGACCAATCTAACAGTTCCGAAAGAAACCGTCCTATGCGCCCGCCCCAACCGGTGGGCGCATATAATTATCGAGGTTCTTTCTATAAAGGAGACGCTATGCCGAATGTCCCCACGATCACCCCGGGCCGGATGATACCGAGCGCACGCCCGAAGGTGCCACCGAAACGATTCCTCTGATTACAGACGTACATGCCAATAAGCAGAACGGACGCACGAACGATACGGCCGAGATTTCCGATGAAGAGGCATATGCCAAGCTCAAAGCAAAACGTGCCGAGCGCCGACGCAAAAAGCTGATTCGACGCGGTATTGCTGCCGGTGTCGTAGGTGCCATCGCGCTCATTGCCATTGTCGCAACCTTGGTTATCAATGCGCAGCCTCAGAGCGCTAGCGGGCCTGTGACCGACATGGTGACCGAGGGCACGTTTACCACAACGATCGAGGCGAAAGGCCAGCTCAAACCCATTTCGTCCTCAGTGGTCTCCCCTTCTGTCGACGGCACGGTCGATTCGATCAACGTGCAGGCAGGCCAATCCGTCAACGAGGGCGACATGCTTATGACCATTAAAAACGACGAGCTCGATCGCAACGTTGCCGAGGCGCAGCGTGCAGTTGCAGCCGCTCAGGAAGACCTCGCCAACGCGCAGAAAGCCGCAGCTGCCGCGCAGGCCACCCCAACGACGGACGTCGAGGGAGCTTCCGCAGCGGCTGGCGTCTCTGACGCATCAGCGGACACGAACGCCGTATCGGCCGCGCAGCGCAGCCTCGCTTCGGCCCAGGCAAACCTAGACCAGGCGAACGCCAAGGCCGCCAGTCGCACGGTCACGGCCCCGAGCTCGGGTAGCATCGTGGAGCTTAACGCCAAGGTGGGCGCAACGGTAACAGGCGGCATGATCATGGGCGAAAGCGATACGAGCGGCGGCAAGCAGTGCATGCAGATCGCCGACCTATCCAAGATGAAGGTGACCGTGCAGGTGGGCGAAAAGGACATCGCCAAGATCGCCGTTGGGCAGAGCGCCAACGTCACGTATCCCGCGTTTCCCGATATCGTGAGCCAGGGAACCGTCACGGCTATCGCGTCGGTGGCAAACTCCGACGCCGCCAACGGCGGCGGCAGCGTGACCTTTAACGTCGACATCCTCATCGAGGCGCCCGACGCGCGCCTGAAGCCGGGCATGACGGCCGAGGTCTCGGTGGTGACCGAGCAGCTCGACGACGTGGTGATGGTGCCGACGATGGCGCTCATGACCGAAGACGGCGAACACTATTACGTCAACGTGGCAACCGATGACGAGGGCAAGCAAACCCGCCGCGTCAAGGTGACCGTCGTGACGCAAAACGACAACGAAACCGTAGTCGGCAAGACACAGGTCAAGCGCGACGACCAGGGCAACGAGATCAACCCCAACGTGCCGGTTACCAAGCTGCGCGATGGTGACACCCTCGTCATGGACACCGGAGCGGACGCAACGGCTGACGGCGGCTACAGCGCGGATTCGGGCAGTATGTCTGCCGATGAGGACATGTAATGCGTCCCGTTATCGACATCCGCAACGTGCACCGCATCTTTGAGAGCGAGGCAGGTTGCGCCCACATCCTGCACAACGTGAGCCTGGCGGTAAATCCCGGCGAATTCGTCGCTATCACTGGCCCCTCGGGTTCGGGCAAATCAACGCTCATGAACATCCTAGGCTGCCTGGATAAGCCAACGGCAGGCGACTACAACCTGCAAGGGGTCAACGTGGCCGAGCTCGATGATGACGAGCTCACCGAAGTTCGCGCCCTGAGCATTGGCTTTGTCTTTCAGAGCTTCAACCTGCTGCCGCGCCTGTCGGTTATCGAAAACGTCATGCTGCCGCTGGCCTACACCAATGTGC
>JAXKFZ010000086.1:0-1635 GCA_036550635.1 Collinsella sp.
GACGAGCGCCAGCGGTCTGCATCACCTGGTGTGGGAGATCGTTGACAACTCCGTCGACGAGGCCATGGCCGGTTTCTGCACCGAGATCCAGGTGACGGTCCACGCCGACAACTCCATCACGGTCGTCGACAACGGGCGCGGTATCCCCGTCGACGAGCACCCTGTTAAAAAGATCCCGACGCTCGAGGTCGTCATGACGATTTTGCACGCCGGCGGTAAGTTCGATAATTCGGCCTATAAGGTCTCGGGCGGCCTGCACGGCGTTGGCATCTCCGTCGTCAACGCACTGTCCAAGCGCGTGGTCGTTCAGGTTCGTCGCGACGGCAACACCTACGAGATGGAGTTCTCGCGCGGCAAGACCGTCAAGAAGATGGAGGTCGTGGGCACCTCGGATTCGACGGGCACCACCGTCACCTTCTGGCCCGACGACGAGATCTTCGAGACCTGCATCTACGATTTCGATACGCTGCACAACCGTCTGCAGGAGACGGCGTTCCTCAATAAGAACCTCAAAATTGTGCTGACCGACGAGCGCGAGGCGACTCCCCACGTGGAGGAGTTTTGCTACGAGGGCGGCATCATCGACTTCGTCAAGTTCCTCAACGAGGGCAAGGACGTCCCCGAGGCCTTTAAGGAGCCCATCTACATCGAGGGCAAATCGGACCCGGACGCGCCTGTGGCCAAGATGGGCGAGGTTGAGGTTTCCCTGCAGTGGAATAGCGGCTACGGCGAGAACGTCATGTCGTTTGCCAACGACATCTACACTCCCGAGGGCGGCATGCACCTTGAGGGCTTCCGCACCGCGCTCACCCGCGTGATCAACGACTACGCGCGCAAGCAGAACCTGCTCAAGGAAAAAGACGCCAACCTGACCGGCGACGATGTGCGCGAGGGCCTTTCGGCCGTTATCTCGGTCAAACTGCCCGATCCGCAGTTTGAGGGCCAGACCAAGGCCAAGCTCGGCAGCTCCTATATGCGCGCGCTGACGCTCAAGATCGTGACCGACGGCCTTGCCGATTACTTGGAGGAGCATCCCAAGCCCGCCCGCGAGATCGTCAAGAAGGCGCAACAGGCCTGCAAGGCGCGCAATGCCGCCCGCAAGGCGCGCGAGGCGACCCGCCGCAAGAGCCTGCTCGAGACGGCGTCCCTGCCCGGTAAGCTCGCTGACTGCTCGGTGCGCGATGCCGAGCTGACCGAGCTCTTCATCGTAGAGGGCGACTCGGCAGGCGGTTCGGCCAA
Source organism: Collinsella sp. (assembly GCA_036550635.1). GTDB lineage: Bacteria > Actinomycetota > Coriobacteriia > Coriobacteriales > Coriobacteriaceae > Collinsella. The sequence goes on from JAXKFZ010000086.1 coordinate 1,240, forward strand.
GGACGGCCGTCGCCGAGACATCCAGGCGATTCTGCCCCTGCGCGGCAAGATTCTGAACGTCGAACGCGTTGGTGACCATCGCGCGTTCTCGAGTGACACCATCCAGTCGCTGATTACCGCGATCGGCTGCGGCGTCACGACGAGTGCCGGCGACGGCGGCGACTTCGATATCACCAAGGCGCGCTACCACAAGATCATCATCATGACCGATGCAGACGTCGACGGCGCGCATATCCGCATCCTGCTGCTGACGTTCTTCTACAAGTACATGCGTCCGCTGATCGATGCCGGCTACGTCTATGTTGCCTGCCCGCCCATCTTTGGCATTAAGGTGCGCAACAAGATCCACTACGTGTATCCCAACGGCCGCCAGCCCGAAGACGAGATCCTGCGCGA
>JAXKFZ010000087.1:0-9540 GCA_036550635.1 Collinsella sp.
CCTCAACTTTGGCATCGACGATCCGGGCCAAAAGAAGTTCAACAAGTACGGTACCGAGGAGGACCTGGATGCCAGCGCGTTCATTCGCCAGGTCAACTGCGCCGTGGAGGCGCACTACCCCGACGTGATGATGATGGCCGAGGAGTCCACCGCGTGGCCGCTCGTGACCTATCCGCCGCAGGACGGCGGCCTGGGCTTCCACTACAAGTGGGACATGGGCTGGATGAACGACACCCTGCACTACATGCAGACCGATTTTCCGTGGCGTCCCGGCAACCACGGGCTGCTTACGTTCTCCATTATGTATGCCTTTACCGAGAACTTTATCTGCCCGCTGAGCCACGACGAGGTCGTGCACGGCAAGTGCTCGCTGATCGGCCGCATGCCGGGCGACTGGTGGCGCCAGTTTGCCGGCCTGCGCACGCTGGCCTTCTACCAGATGACGCACCCCGGCGCCAAGCTCAACTTTATGGGCAACGAGATCGGCCAGTTTATCGAGTGGCGCTACTACGAGTCCATCCAGTGGTTCCTGACCGAGGAGTACGAGACCCACAAGCATCATCAGGCGTTTATCAAGGCGCTCAACCACCTATACACCGCCGAGCCCGCCCTGTACGAGCGCGGATACACCGACGACGGCTTTACCTGGATCGACGCGGACAACTCCAAGCAGTCCATTGTGAGCTTTGTGCGCCAGGGCGAGGACATCGACAACGACCTGGTGATCCTGATCAACTTTGACCCGGCGAGCTACGAGAGCTTCCGTGTGGGCGTGCCGCGCGAGGGTGATTGGGAGGTCATCTTCGATTCCGACCGTCCCGAGTTTGGCGGCAGCGGATATGCCGGCGAGGAGCCCTACATCTGCTCGAGCGAGCCCTATCCCTGGAACGGGCAGATGGACTCCATCGAGATTAAGGTACCCGGCCTGGCTGGCGTGGTGCTTAAGCGCCGCGGTCCCAGCAGCTACAAGCCGCCCGTGGTTGAGACCCCCAAGAAGGCGACGCGCAAGCGCACGTCCTCGGTGAAGCCCAAGCCTGCGGCCGCTAAGAAGGCTCCCGCCAAGGCGAAGGCTACCAAGCCCGCCGCCAAGGCCAAGGCTAAGGTTGCCGCAAAGCCCGCTGCTAAGGCTACCGCGGCCAAGAAGCCGGCTGCAAAAAAGGCCGCTACCAAGGCTAAGTCTGCTTCTGTTAAGACGTCTGCCAAGGATGCGTAACAAAGCCGTTACAGCTGTAATTACCCGCCTCGCCGAGGCGTAGGATACAAGTCATAACCGTTCCGGGAGAAACATCCCCGGGGGAAAGGAACGTATGAATAAGATCTTCGACAACAAGCAGGAGTTTACCGAGCTCTATCGCGATGCCGTCATGAGCATCAGCGGCAAGAGCGTCGAGGCCGCCAGCGACCTCGACCGCTTTAACGCCTTGGCCAAGCTCGTGGCCGAGAAGGCCCGCACCGTTGCCACCAAGAGCGACGCCCGCGCCACCGCCGAGGGCAAAAAGCGCGTGTACTACTTCTCAATCGAGTTTTTGATCGGCCGCCTGCTCGACAACTACCTGCTCAACTTTGGTGTGCGCGACATGGTCGCCGAGGCGCTCGACGACATGGGCTTCGACCTTTCCGTCATCGAAAACCAGGAGCCCGATCCGGCGCTGGGCAACGGTGGCCTGGGCCGTCTGGCAGCATGCTTCCTGGATTCCATGGCAGCCGAGGGCATTGCCGGCTATGGCAACGGCATGCGCTACCGCTACGGCCTGTTTAAGCAGGAGATCGTTAACGGCAGCCAGGTCGAGGCCACCGACGAGTGGCTCACCCACGGCTATCCCTGGGAGGTTCGCCGTCAGGACAAGGCCGTGACCATCAAGTTTGGTGGCCATGTTGAGGGCTTTGAGGAGAACGGCCGCACGTTCTACCGCACGGTTGACACGCAGGACATCCTGGCCGTCCCCTATGACATCCCCGTCGTGGGCTATGCCGGCGAGACCGTCAACAAGCTGCGCGTCTGGGCTGCCGAGCCGGTCGAGGAGCACTTTGACCTGGAGGCCTTCAATCGCGGCGACTATGCCCTGGCCGACGCCGAGCGCGCCGAGGCCGAGGCCATCAGCGCCATCCTCTACCCCAACGACGCCGGCGAGCATGGCCGCCTGCTGCGCCTGAAGCAGGAATACCTATTTGTCTCCGCCGGCATCTACAGCCTGCTCGACACCTTTGAGAAGGAGCACGGCGAGAACTGGGAGCTGCTGCCGCAGTTTGTTGCCATCCATACCAACGACACCCACCCCGCCATGTGCGGCCCCGAGCTCATGCGCATCCTCATCGACGAGAAGAAGCTCGAGTGGGACGACGCCTGGAACATCGTGACGCAGGTCGTGAGCTACACCAACCACACCATCCTGCCCGAGGCCCTGGAGAAGTGGCCCATCGGCACGTTCTCTAAGCTCCTCCCCCGCGTGTACCAGATCATCGACGAGATCAGCCGTCGTTGGCACGAGTCGTTCGACACCACGCAGGAGGGCTGGCAGGAGCGTCTGCGCCAGACCGCCATCCTGTGGGACGGCGAGATTCGCATGGCCAACCTGTCCGTGATTTGCAGCCACAGCGTCAACGGCGTGGCCAAGATCCACTCCGATATCATCAAGAACATCGTGCTCAAGGACTTCTATGCCCTGACGCCCGAAAAGTTCAACAACAAGACCAACGGCATCTCGCACCGTCGCTTCTTTGCCGAGGCCAACCCCACCTACGCCAAGCTCGTGACCGAGGCCATTGGCGACGGCTGGCTGAAGGACGCCTTTGAGCTGGAGAAGCTCAAGGAGTTTAAGGACGACACCGAGTTCCTGAAGGCCGTGGGTGCCTCCAAGCGCGCCAACAAGGAGCGCCTGGCCGCCTACGTTGAGGCCGAGACCGGTCTGGTCATCGACCCCAACACCGTCTTCGATGTCCAGGTCAAGCGCTTCCATGCCTACAAGCGCCAGCTCATGAACATCATGAAGGTGATGGACATCTACAACCGCCGCATCGCCGATCCCAACTTCCACGTAACGCCGACGACCTTCATCTTTAGCGGCAAGGCCGCCTCGAGCTACACCTTCGCCAAGGAGACCATCCGCCTGATCAACTCCGTGGCCGACGTCATCAATAACGACGCCCGCGTGAACGAGGTCATGAAGGTTTGCTTTATCCCCAACTTCCGCGTGAGCAACGCTCAGCTCATCTACCCCGCCGCCGAGATCTCGGAGCAGATCTCCACGGCCGGCAAGGAGGCCTCGGGCACGTCCAACATGAAGCTCATGATGAACGGCGCCATTACGCTGGGCACCCTCGACGGCGCCAACATCGAGATCGCCGACCTGGCCGGACGCGAGAACGAGGCCATCTTTGGCTTGACCGCTCCCGAGGTCGAGCAGCTCTGGGCATCCAACAGCTACTTTGCGTGGGATACCCTCAACGGCGACCGCGAGCGTCTGGGCCGCGTGATGGACGAGCTCAAGGACAACACCTTTGCGGGTCTTTCGGGCAACTTTGAGAGCATCTACAACGAGCTCATGAACAACAACGACCCCGACCTGGTCATGGCCGACTTCCGCAGCTACGTGGATGCATGGGAAAAGCTCACCGGCAGCTACTGCGACCAGGAGACCTGGAACCGCAAGGCCCTGCTCAACACCGCCTCGAGCGGCTGGTTCTCGAGCGACCGCACCATTCGCGAGTACCGCGACGAGATCTGGCACGCTTAAAGGCCGCGAGCTCCCCTTTGCCAGCACGGCATTACTCGACGGGCGCGACCGAGCGCCGCGCCCGTCGCTAATGGGTTTAGGAACATCGATGACAGAAGGAGAAATCGATGAGTAAGAAAGAATGCATCGCGATGCTCCTCGCAGGAGGACAGGGCAGCCGATTGGGGGCACTCACCCAAAAGATCGCTAAGCCGGCGGTTAGCTTTGGTGGCAAGTTCCGCATTATCGACTTTTCGCTCTCCAACTGCTCCAACTCGGGCATCGACACGGTGGGTGTTCTGACGCAGTATCGCCCCTACCTGCTGCATGCCTATGTGGGCTCCGGCGAGGCGTGGGATCTTGACAGCCGCGACGGCGGCGTGTCGATCCTGCCGCCGTACGAGACGCAGACCGGCGGCGCCTGGTATGCGGGCACGGCCGACGCCATTACGCAGAACCTCGACTACATCAAGGCCAACGACCCCAAGTACGTCCTGATTCTTTCGGGCGATCACCTGTATCGCATGGACTACCGCAAGATGCTCAAGACGCACATTGAGAACAACGCCGACCTCACGGTAAGCGTTATGCCCGTGCCGTGGGAGGAGGCCAGCCGCTTTGGCATCCTGACCACCGACCCCGAGGACGGCCGCATCACCAAGTTCACCGAGAAGCCCGATAAGCCCGATTCGAACCTCGCGTCCATGGGCATCTACATCTTCTCGGCCGACGTGCTGATCGAGGCGCTCGAGGAGGACGCTCTGGACCAGCGCTCGAGCCACGACTTTGGCAAGGACATCATCCCCAAGCTGCTCGGCGAGGGCAAGCGCCTGTACAGCTACGAGTTCCACGGCTTTTGGAAGGACGTCGGCACCATCGCCAGCTTCCACGAGACCTCGATGGACCTGCTTGGCAACAACCCCGAATTCGATCTGTTTGACAAGCACTTCCCCATCATGTCCAACATCACCACGCGTCCGCCGCACTACATTGGCCCGGATGGTCGCCTGGACGACTGCCTGGTCTCCAACGGCTGCAAGATCTACGGTACCGCTCGCCACTCGATCCTTTCGACCGATGTCATCATCGAGGAGCGCGCCGTGGTCGAGGACTCCGTGCTGCTGCCGGGTGCGCACGTTAAGAGCGGCGCGCACATCTGCCGCGCTATTTTGGGCGAGAACTCCACGGTCGAAGAGGGCGTGAAGCTCGGCTCTGTCGATACCACCAAGGATACGGCCGTCGTTGGAAATGACGTCGTTATCGGGAAGGGGGAATGATCCGATGATCAATCGCAAGGCCATCGGTTATATCACCGCTAACTACTCTTCGACCTACGGCAGCGTGCTGCTCAAGGACCGCCCCATCGCGTCCGTTCCGTTTTTGGGCCGCTACCGCCTGATCGACTTCCCGCTGTCCAACATGATGAATGCCGGCATCAAGACCGTCGGTGTCGTCATGCCGGGCAACTATCGCTCGCTGATCGACCATGTGGGCTCGGGCAAGGACTGGGGCCTGGACCGCAAGAAGGGCGGCCTGTTCATGGTGCCCGGCAACGCGTATGGCACCACCAAGGGCGGCATGCGCTTCCTGCTGCGCGACATCATTTCCAACAAGACGCTGTTCCAGCGCTCGGACAAGCCCTATGTTGTGATGATGGGCACCAACATCATCTTTAACATGGACCTCAACACCATCATCGAGGCGCACGAGAACTCCGGTGCCCAGATGACCGTGGTGTACTGCAAGGCCACGCGCAACGTAGATGACGAGACCAAGCTGCAGATCAACGAGAACGGCCGTCTGACGGGCGTCAGCGCCGGCGTCGTGTATGGCGACAACGCGTCTATGGACTGCTGCATCGTCAACCGCGAGACGCTGCTCGAGATCATCGACCACTACCAGGCCGCCGACTATCTGGACCTGCTCGAGGCACTACAGGGCGACTTTGGCAACATCGACGTGTGCAGCTACGAGTACAAGGGCGAGGTCGTGGGCGTGTTTAGCGAGAAGTCGCTGTATCGTCGCAGCATGGACCTGCTCGACCAGACCGTGGCCGACCATCTCTTTGACCCCGAGCGCCCGATTCTGACCAAGGCTCACGACGTGCCGCCTTCGCGCTATGCGACCGGCAGCCACGCCTGCAACTCGATCATCTCGGCCGGCTGCATCATCAAGGGCACCGTGCGCAACTCGATCCTGTCGCGCGGCGTTGTGGTTGAGGAAGGCGCCTCGGTGACCAATTCGATCATCAACCAGAGCTGCGTCATCAAGAGCGGCGCCCGCGTTGAGAATGCAATCCTGGACAAGAACAACGTGGTTCCCACCAACACCGAGCTTCGCGGCACGCCCGAGAACATCCTGGTGCTGGGAAAGGCCCCGTTAACTTCTGATATCACCAACGCGAGCTAGCTTTGGCACCGCAACATCGCTCGTAACACGTAGAATAGCCGCCCGGTTTGCGCCAGGCGGCTATTCTCGAATTGCAACAGGGAGACAATATGGCTGATTCCAGCAAAAAGATGCAGATCGTGTTTGCCTCGGCCGAGTGCGCACCGTTTGTGAAGACCGGTGGCCTGGGCGACGTGGCGGGCTCGCTGCCTGCGGCGCTTGTGCGCGCCGGCGCCGAAGTAATCGTGATGGTGCCCAAGTACGCCACCATCAAGGACGAGTACAAGTCGCAGATGGAGCACTTCTCCGACTTTTACGTGAGCCTGGGCTGGCGCAATGAGTACTGCGGACTCGAGAAGCTCGAGCACGACGGCGTCACCTATATGTTCATCGACAACGAGCGCTACTTTGCGCGCGACTATCCGTACGGCTTCTTTGACGACGGCGAGCGCTTTGCGTTCTTCTCCAAGGCCATCACCGAGAGCCTGCAGCACCTGCCCGCCGGCTTTGAGTGCGACATCCTGCACTGCAACGACTGGCAGACGGCGCTGGCGCCCGTGTTTTTGCGCGAGTTCTACCAGGGCCTGCCGCTGTATGACCGCGTCAAGACCGTGTTCTCGATCCACAACGTGGCGTTCCAGGGCCAGTTTAGCGACACCGTGATGGAGGACATCCTTGGTGTGGCGCACATTCCGGCGGCCGCCTCGCAGCTGCGTTGCGACGCCTGCAGCATCAACTACATGCTGGGCGCCCTGCGCTATGCCGACGCCATCACCACGGTGAGCCCCACCTATGCCAACGAGATCCAGACGCCCGAGTTTGGCGAGGGCCTGGACGGCGTACTGCGCGAGCGTTCCTACGCGCTGCAGGGCATTTTGAACGGCATTGACGTTGCGGGCTTTGACCCGGCAACAGACAAGCGAATTGCCGCCAACTACACCGTGGAGGACCGTTCCGGCAAGGCCGTGTGCAAGGCCAAGCTGCAGGAGGAACTGGGCCTCGAGGTTCGCGACGACCGTCCGCTCATGGTGATGGTCACGCGCCTGACGCGCCAGAAGGGCATGGATCTGGTCATGTACGCGCTCGACCGCATCCTGTCCGGCGGCGTGCAGGTGGCGGTGCTGGGCACCGGCGACCGCGACTACGAGGACGGCCTGCGCTACTTCCAGGACAAGTACCCCGGCACCATGGCCGCACGCATCGAGTTCGATCCGGCGCTGTCACAGCGCATGTATGCTGCCGCCGACATGTTCCTAATGCCTTCGAAGTTTGAGCCCTGCGGCCTGTCGCAGATCATCGCCATGCGCTACGGCACGCTACCCATCGTGCGCGAGACCGGTGGCCTGAAGGACACCGTGATCCCGTACAACGAGTTTACCGGCGAGGGCACGGGCTTCTCGTTTAGCAACTTTAACGGCGACGAGATGGGCGACGCGGTGTTCCGCGCGGCGCGCCTGTTCTGGGATAACCGTGACGCCTGGAACCAGCTGGTCACGCAGGCCATGAGCCAGGACTTTAGCTGGACGCGCTCGGCCGACAAGTATCTGGACCTGTACTTCTTTATGCATCCGGAGATTGAGAGGCCGGCGGCTGTGACTGAGGTTGCAGCTGTCGATGAGCCCGCTGCCGCTGAGGCCGAGCCTGCGGCGACCATTAGGGAGCCCGCTGCCGCTAAGGAGGCCAAGGCCGAGGAGAAGCCGGTTGAGGCTGAGCCCGCAAAGGCCGAGCCTGAGGTGAAGGCTGAGGTTGCTCCTGAGACAGAGGCCGAGGTCAAGCCCGCTGCAAAGCCCGCAGCTAAGAAGACTACGGCCCGCAAGACGACGGTCAAGAAGGCTACGACAACCAAGGCTGCCGCAGCAAAGACGACTGCTGCCAAGGCAACGACCACGCGCAAGCGCACGACCGCCACTGCCAAGAAAGCCGCCGAAGCCGAGGCTGCTCCCGAGGTAAAGGCCGAGGTCGCTGAGGCCAAGCCTGCGGCAAAGGCACCGGCCAAGACCACTGCCAAGAAGTCGACGGCGTCCAAGACCACGACCGCCAAGAAGTCAACGGCCGCCAAGAAGACCACGGCAACCAAGTCGACGACCGCGAAGGCCGCCACGACCAAGGCAGCCGCAAAGCCAGCCGCCAAAGTCGAGGAGACGCCCGCTGAGTCCAAGGCGGAGGCAACCGTCGAGGCCAAGCCCGCCACCAAGACCACCACGCGAAAGCGCACGACGACGGCCAAGAAGACCACGGCAAAGACCACGACTCCCAAGGCAGAGACTAAACCCGCTGCTGCCAAAGAGGAGCCCAAGGCCGAGGTAAAGACCAAGCCGGCGCCGAAGGCCGCTGAGGTCAAGGCCGCACCGAAGGCTACGGCCAAGCCCGAGCCCGCCAAGGAGACTCCGATCTCCCCCGCCGCTCCGGCAGAGAAAAAGGCCCCGTCCAAGAAGACGTCCGTCCGCAAGGCAACGGCCACCCGCAAGCGCCGCTAGCCCACAGACGATCCAAAACCTAATCAAACCCTATGCAAGGGGCGCTCCAACCGGGCGCCCCCTCTCTGTAGATAGTTGGTAAAACGATTTTCTAGGACAACCGTTCGCCGATGGTAAACGGATGTTGTTTATACAGCCTGTGTACAACAGATATACTTACATCCTGTGCGTAAAGCCCATGGCCAGCATGCCATGATTCTATTGAACTGGACCGTACTATGAGATTGATACACAACAGCCGTCTGCCGCAGTTTCGCACTCCGTTTGGCGCTGTGACCACAGGAACTACCCTTTCGCTCTCCGTGATTCTGGAGGATGCCGATCCCGCGCAGGCAATGCTTACGCTCCGCACCTGGGTCGATGAGATCGGTGAGTCTCGGTATCCCATGACGCACGAGGGCGATGGCATATTTACCGTAGAGCTTGAGTGCACCGAGCCCTGTCTTATCTGGTACAGCTTTATATGCAATATTGAGGGCCAGCCCGAGGTCCGCTTGGGCGCACCACAGGGCCGCACCGGCGGCGAAGGCGTAACCTACGATTACGCCGAGGTGCCGTCATTCCAGGTCACCGTCTACAAGCACCGCGAAGTTCGACCCGAGTGGTACGAGCGCGGTATGGTCTACCAGATCTTCCCCGATCGTTATGCCCGCGACGAGCACTGGCGCGAGCGCACGCTGGCCGAGGTCGAAAAACCGCGTAAGGGCATTCAGCGCCGCATGGTCGAGGACTGGAACGAGCCGCCTGTGTACGAGCGCGCCGAGGACGGCTCCATAAAGACTTGGGACTTTTACGGCGGATCGCTCAAGGGCATTCAGGAAGACCTGCCTCGCATCGCCGAGCTGGGCTTTACAGCCATCTACCTCAACCCCATTTTTGAAGCCGCGAGCAACCACCGCTACGACACCGCCGATTACACCAAGATCGATCCGATTCTGGGCACCGAGCAGGACTTTACCGAG
>JAXKFZ010000088.1:0-7220 GCA_036550635.1 Collinsella sp.
ACAACCGTCTTGCCGGTCAGGTTCTTAATCCACGGCAGCGCTTCGAACAGCAGCTGCGCGGTTGCTTCGTTGGATTCGCTCGAACGACAATCGCGTGCGAATTTCATAATCTGCCTCGTCTTTCGTATCGTTATCGCGCCGCGCTCCGCTGTCCGCAATCGCGGCAAGATGCGCAGCGTGCCCGGAATCTAGGAACGGTAGTCGCCGTTGATGGAGATGTACTCATGCGTGAGGTCGCAGGTCCACACGGTCGTTGCCGCGTCGCCTGCGCCCAAGTCGGCCGAGATCACGATCTCGGGCGCCTCGAAACGTCGTAGAGCCTCGTCCTCATCAAAGGGAACAGTCAGACCGTCGCGACAGACAGGCATGCCCATCATGTCGATGGAAACGTCTTCCTGATTAAACTTCACGCCGCACTTGCCAAGCGCCATGGCAACGCGGCCCCAGTTGCAGTCGTGGCCGGCGATGCAGGTCTTAACGAGCGGCGAGTTGGCAACGGCACGGGCGGCGATATCGGCCTCCTCGTCGTTCACGGCGCCGGTAACGTTGACCGTAACAAGCTTGGATGCGCCCTCACCATCGGCGGCGATGTTGCGCGCCAGGCTCTCGCACACCTCGTGCACGGCAAATGCCAGCTCGTCAAAGGCATCGGAACCCTTGACGATGGGCTCGGCATCTGCGGCAGCGGCGCCGGAGGCAAGCATGATGCAGGTGTCGTTGGTCGAGGTGTCGGAATCGACCGTTACCTTGTTAAAGGTCTGCTTGACGGTCGAGAGCAGCAGGGCATGAAGTGCCGCAGGCTTGACGGGGGCATCGGTGGTGATAACTGCGATCATGGTGGCCATGTTGGGCATGATCATGCCCGAGCCCTTGCACATTCCGCCTACCGTATAGACATTGCCCGCATGACCCGCAGCCTCGCTGACGTAGGACACGGCGTACTCCTTGGAGTGCGTGTCGGTCGTCATGATGGCGCGAGCGGCATCGGCGCCACCGTGGGCAGAGAGCGCCTCGTAGGCAGCAGGAATGGCGGTCTCAAACGTGTCGATCGGCAGAATCTGGCCAATCACACCCGTGGAGGCAACCAGAATCTGCTGGGGCTCGCAGCCGATGACCTGCGATGCGATGCTGCACGTCTCGCGCGCGCATGCAAGGCCGGTCTCACCCGTGGCGGCGTTGGCATTGCCAGAGTTGACCGAAACGCCGGCGATGATTCCGTAACCCTTGTCGGCACCGCCCAGGTTGGCACGGCTCACCTGCACGGGCGCCGCGCAAAAGCGATTGGTGGTAAACACGCCGGCACCGGGACAGGGTTTATCGGGCACGACGAGCGCGTAATCCAGACGCTCGGGGTTCTTGCGGAACCCAGCATGGATGCCCGCAGCCTTAAAACCAGCCGCAGCCGTAACGCCGCCCTCGACGGCGCGAATCTTGATATCAAACAGCTCGGTATTCATCGTCTTTATGACTCCTTATGTCAAACAAAAAACGGACATCGGTTGGTGCGCCATGCCAGTCGTAATCATGAGACCAGCTTAAGAGTGGCGCCCCACTCGATGCCCGACTACCAAATCGTTAACAATCGAATGTGCTACACCGGGCACGCCACTGTGGGCAAGCCTCGTCGCTCGTCAAAGCCAAAGACGATATTGGCACACTGGACCGCTTGGCCCGCAGCGCCCTTGCACAGATTGTCGATGGCGCCCGTCGCCACCAGCACGCCCGCGCGCTTGTTGAGCGCGAGGCCAATCTGGGCGGCGTTGGTTCCGACGACCGAAGCCGTCTTGGGCTGCTGGCCGGCGTCGAGCACACGCACAAAGGTGCGTCCAGCGTAGAACTGCTTGTAATAGTCGACAACGTCCTCAAGGGTCAAGGTATCGATAGCCTGCGGCGTAAGCGGCATCGTCACCGTGGAGAGCAGGCCGCGCTTGAGCGGTGCCAGATGCGGGGTAAAGACGACGCGATCGGTTAAGCCAAGGATTTGCTCAATCTCGGGCGTATGACGATGTTTACCCACGCCATAGGCTTCCAGGTTCTCGTCCGCGCTGCAAAAGTGGGTGCGGGCGTTGCAGGACTTACCGGCACCCGTCACGCCGCTAATGGCATCGACGATTACGGGGCCGCTCTGGGCAACCCAGTCGGCGCGCACGGCGGGAGCGGCAGCAAGGCTCGTTGCGGTGGGATAGCAACCGGCGCAGGCGACCAACACGGGCCTGCCAGCGGCATGGCTGGAAGCAGCGGTCTCTAAGTCCTGGCAGAACAGCTCGGGCAGGCCGAAAGCGCGGGTCTTGAGCAACTCGGGGCTCGTGTGCTCGGCGGCATACCATGCCTCAAAGACAGACGCGTCGCTCAGACGGTAATCGGCCGAAAGATCGAAGCAGGAGACGCCAGATGCAAGCAGTGCGGGCACCTGTGCCATGGCAGCCGTGTGCGGCACGGCCAAGAAGACGGCGTCGCAGGATTTAAGCTCGGGGGCGTCATGCGTGGTGAAAACCAGATCGCTCACGCCAGCAAAGCTCGGATACACCGCGGACAGCGGCTGGCCGGCATCGGCGTTGGACGTAATGGCGACAAGTTCAAACTCGAGATGGCCAAGCACGAGGCGAATGAGTTCGGCGCCGGCATATCCAGCCGCGCCGACGATTCCAACCTTCAAAGACATATCAGACTCCTTGTCTGCGATTTATGCACCGATGCGCATTTCGCAGTGGTTGTTATGAAGTGGGTTGAAACTTTAACACCAAAAGATGCATGAACACGTAAATGGCTTGCATATTCATGCATTGAAACAATCCCGACACATTCGCTTGAAGGAATTGACAAATGGAGCGGGCCCCGTATTGACCGGCGCTCCTAACGGCACCGGGCAATACGGGGCCCGCCCATGCGAAAACCAAGTTGATAGGATGAGCCAGCCGGCTAGAGCTCGACCGGCACCCATTCGTCGTGATTGCAGATAAAAGCCTCGGGATCCTCGACGCTAAAGAAGACGAGCGTGGGGTCGTTAGGCCCCTCATAGTGCTCGCCCAGGTGCTCTAGATGCTTCCACCCGGCTTCGCGCATTTCGTCTAAAGCCCGGTCATCCAGGCCCGCATGCCCGCGCAAGATGAGCCAGCCATGGCCCGGCCACCAACTCGTGGCCTCAAAGCGTTGATTTTGCAGCAACTCTTGCCACACGTCTTTGGTGCGCGCCGTTACAAACCACAGCTTGCCGTCCTGGATCTGCGCAAACGAAAACGGACGCACATGCGGCTGTCCGTCAACGCTCGTCGCCAAATACCATGCCGGCACCGACGTCAGATACTCCAACACCGTATTCAATCCGTCCATGTGTCCTCCTGACGCTCGTATTTTTTGGGTCTGGGCTGTTTTAGCTGCCCTAGGGTTAAAGCTCCAGACGCTCCTCGCTGCCGTCGATATCGCAGAAGCGGGCGGCGATATTGCGCACCGAAAAAAACGCAAGGCGACCGTCGTTGGCGCCCTCGTGGTCTTCGCCGATGCCCACCATGTGCTTAAAGCCGGCTTGGCGCACCTTGTCGCTCACGAATGCATCGTCCTCGAGCGCGGCCTCGCCGGTCAGCACAATCCAACACTCCCCCGGTTTCCAGCCCGAGAGCTCAAACTTGGGATTCGCGCTCAACTCCGCCCACACGTCCTTATCGCGCGAGGTGCAAAACCACAGCTTGCCATCATCGACCATGGCAAACGAGAACGGCCTCACGCGCGGCTGACGTCCGTCCGTCACGTCGATCGTGCCGAGATACCACGCCGGAATACGCCTAAGATACGAACAGGCGCGCTCGAGCTGCGCCGTGCGGTCGTTGTCGGTCATAGGGACCCCTTTCCTGCGCTCGAATCGCGCCTAAACAAGTTGAAGATTGATGACGATGACGCAGATGAGCAGCAACGCCGTCACCACCGCCGCCAACGCGTCGCCGCGGCCAAATGCAAGCGCATGCAGACGTGTGCGGCCCTGCTCGCCATGATAGCAACGGGCATCCATGGCGGCAGACAGCGTTTCGGCATGACGGAACACGCCCGTGAACAGCGGAATCGCCACACTGCCGAGCATACGCACGCCGCCGAGCGGGCCTCCCGTCACGCGCGCACCGCGGCTCGCCTGCGCATCGGCCGTCTGCTTCATCTCGGTGGCAAACTGCGGCATAAAGCGCAGCGCGATACCCATGATCATGCCGAGCTCGTGCGCAGGAAGTCCCACACACGCAAACGGCGCGAGCAGGCGCTCAAAGCCCGCGGTGAGGTCGAGCGTCGGTGTGGTGAGCGTGATAGCGCTCATACCGGCCATCATCAAGGTCAGGCGGCACGCCATAAAGGCGGCGGAATGTAGCGAGCCCTCGCGTATCTGCAAAAAGCCGAGCTGCCACAGAATGCGCCCGCTCTGTTCGGAAAACAGGTTGAGCACCGCGACCACCGCGACAATCGCCAGCAGCGGTGCCATCGATGACAGGACGCGCCGAGCCGGCACCCGGGACACGGTATAGATCAGGACAACGAAGATTGCGACCGGGACCAGTCCGCGGAAGCTACTGACCGTGAGCGTCGTGATCAGAAACACAAAGCCCAAGAGCAACTTGGTTCGCGGGTCCAGGCGGTGGATTGCGCTATCGCCGGGATAGTAGCTGCCAAACGAAAACGCCTCCATTAGCAGCCCTCCTCTCGCGCGGACGCACTGGAATCGGCCCGATGCGAAGCGCCCGAAGGACCATCCGCACAACCGAGCAGCAAGTCTGACAGTTCGACTGCCAACGACTCAACCGTATAGAGGCCGTCAAAGCGCAGCGGCACGCCTGCCTTCGCAAGCGCCAACGCCATGCGCTGAGCAGCAGGTACGCCCAAGCCGATCGACTTGAGCTCATCGGCATGCGCAAAAACCTGAGCGGGCGTGCCCTCGGCAAACACCGCGCCCTCGTTCATCACGACAATACGGTCGCAGCAATTGGCCAGGTCATCCATACTGTGCGAGACCATGACGACGGTCAGGCCATCGCGGTGAAGTCTACCGATGAGCTCCAGAAAATCACTGCGCGCCGCCGGATCGAGTCCCGCCATGGGCTCATCGAGCACCAGGACCTCGGGCTCCATGGCAAGCACGCCAGCAAACGCCACGCGCCGCTGCTGCCCGCCCGAGAGCTCAAAGGGGCTCTTGTCGCCCACCGTGACCAGGTCGAGGCCCACGCGCGCGAGCGATGACTCAACGCGGCGGGCAACCTCGGCCTGCGACAAGCCAAGGTTATGCGGACCAAACGCCACGTCCTGTGCCACGGACTCGGCAAACAGCTGACGCTCTGGATACTGAAATACCACGCCGACCTTTGCCTTAACCGCGGCGGCATCTTTCTTGTTTGATAGGTCGAGCCCCAGCGCGTAAACGGAACCCTCCTGGGGACGAATCAGGCCGTTGAGATGCTGAACCAGCGTCGACTTACCCGAACCGGTATGGCCCGCAAGGCCCAAGAACTCGCCGCGGCGCACTGTCAAAGACACGTCGCGCAGTGCCCACGGACTGCTCGGGTCGTTTCCCCAGAGAGCCTGTTTGTTCGATGCGCCCTCGACGGCTGAGCGCTTGTGCCAACGGCGACGCTCGCGGGCGCTCAGCGAATAGCTATACGAAAGGTGCGAAATCTCGATGACGGGCTCCAGCGCGTATGCGCCATCGATTGCAGAGGAGACGTTGTCGGGAATACGAGAATCGGATGCGAAAGGCCGCCCGGCGATGCCTGTCCTACTCCGCTCGGCATAAGCCTGCGCTATATCGGCGACCATATCCGCCTCGCGCACCTTCGCGCAAATGGGCATACCCTTCTCACGAAGTGCCATGCCCAAACGGCACGACTCCGGCATATCCAAGTTGAGCTGTGCAAGTTCGTCCGCCCGCGTCAAGATCTCCTCGGGCGTACCGAGCATGGCAACGCGGCCCGCTTGGAAGACAGCAATGCGATCGGCCTCAGCGGCCTCTTCCATAAAGTGCGTAATCATCACGATGGTCATGCCGCGTTCGTGCAGCGCGTGACAAGCCTTCATAAGACCCTTGCGCCCGCGCGGATCGAGCATCGAGGACGCCTCGTCCAAGATGAGCACGCGCGGCTCCATGGCGAGCACGCCGGCAAGCGCCACGCGCTGCTTTTGTCCGCCCGAGAGAGCGTGGGTCTCGTGGCGCTCAAAGCCCACCAGACCCACGGCCTTCAGCGCCTCGCGCACGCGCTGCGCGATCTGGGCCGATTCGACCCCTAAGTTCTCGGGACCAAACGCAACATCGTCCTCGACAAGCGTCGCCACAAGCTGGTCGTCGGGATTCTGGAACACCATGCCCGCAGTCGAGCGGATGTCGTAGACCAGCTCGGGATCGGACGCGTCCATGCCGTTGACGCACACCGTTCCCGCATCGGGCTGCAGCAGCGCGTTCAAATGCTTGGCAAACGTCGACTTGCCCGACCCGTTTCCGCCGAGAATGCAGAAAAACTCGCCATCCGCGATGTTCAGATCGATGCCATCGAGCGCCGATGCAGCACCGTCATAGCTAAAGGAAACGCCCCGACACTCAATCATGCGCGGCCTTTGACCTGGTCCTTCTTGGGCGTGATGAGATTAGAGACCGCCTTGTACACCGCCAGCGTCAACACCGAGTTGAGCACGGTCTTGATGAGGTTAAACGGCAGCACGGCGGGAATCATGAGCGGGGCGATCACATCGACCGAGCCATACCAGAACCAAACGCCGATGGTCAGGTTCGCGACCATGGACAGCGCCGTAGCGGCAATGACGCCGAGCGCCAGGCCAATCACGGCACCCTTGTAGGTGTGCATCTTCTGATAAACGATAGCCGCAGGCAGAATATAGCCCATCGTGGCAACCAAGTTCATAAGCGCGCCGACCCAGTCGCCCGTGGTAAGCGCATGGATAACGATCGCCATAGCGGCAACAGCGGTACCGGCACCGGGGCCATACGCAAATCCACACACCATCGCCGGCACCAGCGACGGGTCGTAGGTCAAAAACGGCGCCGAAGGAAGGATGGGCAGCTGCACGTACATAAACAGGGCACCCAAGGCGCACATCAACGCCATGGTAACGAGCTGTTTGGTGCTCCACCTATTCGTGTTCTCAAAATGGATATGCTGCGACTGTTCAGACATAAGATCACCTGCCTCTTTCATCCGGACTCTAACCGTTGGTACTGGGATCTCACCAGTTCAGCCGGC
>JAXKFZ010000009.1:0-21724 GCA_036550635.1 Collinsella sp.
CTGCACTCGCATCTGCTCAACATTGGCCTGGCGTCGCACTACACGGGCTTCGACTCCGGCTTCCAGCAGTTCTTCCGCGTCCGCGAGAAGTCCATGGACCTGGCCGAGAAGCTCTCCGGTCACCGCAAGACCTACGGCCTCAACGTGATTGGCGGCGTGCGTCGCGACATTTTGGCTGAGCAGAAGCTCTCCACGCTCACGACCATCCACCAGCTGCGCTCCGAGGTTCAGGAGCTCGTCGACGTGCTGCTCTCCACGCCCAACTTTATTGAGCGTACGAGCGGTATCGGCATCTTGGACCGCAAGATTGCACGCGACTTCTCGCCGGTCGGCCCGCTCATGCGTGGCTCGGGCTATGCCCGCGACGTGCGCTTTGACCATCCCTTCGACGGCTACGCCGATCCGGACGTCCAAAAGATGCACGCCGCCACGGCCGACACCTGCGACGCCTTCGGCCGTACCGCCGTCCGCATCCAGGAGGTCTACGATTCGATCGACATGATCGAGACCATGCTCGAGAACTGCCCGTCGGGCCCCATCCTCACCACGGATTGGGAGTACACCCCGCACAAGTACGCCATCGGCGCCACCGAGGCGCCGCGCGGCGAGGACGTGCACTGGGCCATGCTCGGCAATAACCAGAAGTGCTACCGCTGGCGCGCCAAGGCCGCCACGTACAGCAACTGGCCGGTCCTGCGCTACATGTTCCGCGGCAACACCGTGGGCGACGCGGCGCTGATCGTCGGCTCGCTCGACCCGTGCTACTCCTGCACCGATCGCGTGACGGTGACCGATGTCGCCGCCAAGCGCGACCACGTGCTCGACAAGGAGCAGTTCGAGAACGTCTGGCGCGACAAGTCGCCGCTTGCGGGCGAGGGCACCTTGGCCGCTCCGCTCGATGAGGAGGCGCTCTAATATGCTGAAGCTTTGGAAGGTTAACGCCAAGGCCGGCGACGCGACGGTCAAGTACCCGTTTGCGCCGTTCCCCACCAATAAGGACATGCGCGGCAAGCCCGAGCACAATGCCGAGCTCTGCATCGCCTGCGGTGCCTGCGGCGTGGCGTGCCCGGCCGATGCCATTCGCATGGACACCGACCTTGCGGCCGATACCATTACCTGGTCGATCGACTACGGCCGCTGCATCTTTTGCGGCCGCTGCGAGGAAGCCTGCCCCATGGAGGCCATCAAGCTCACCGAGGAGTTTGAGCTTGCCGTCATGAGCAAGGACGACCTCACCAGCAAGAGCGTCTATACGCTCGAGCACTGCTCGCGCTGCGGCAAGCCGTTTGCCCCGCACAAGGAGATCGACTACGCAAAGCGCCTGCTGCAAAAGGCCGGCGGCATGGAGGCCGAGCAGGCTGCCCGTACCGTCGGTATGTGCCAGGAGTGCAAGCGCGAGCTCGACGCCCTGCGCGCCGCCTCGGCCGTAAAGACCGGCAACGCTGCCGGCATGGCTGCCAACGAGACGCTTGCGTCCGGTGAGCCCCAGGGCCCCGGCATGGAGTATCTGGGCGGCCACGGCGTGAACCCGGAGTATATCGACCGCGAGCTCAACCCCGATGCGCCCGAGATTCCCGCCGGTCCGGCGCCGGTCGAGGGCATCATCATGGATTTTGAAACGAAGGAGGAGTAACCATGGCCGAACCCACGCTTTTGCCCGAGCGGCTCCAGTACCGCCCGACCAAGATCGAGCTCGACGAGAGCATCGAGAAGGCCAAGGCGACCCTTCTTAAGAAGATCAAGCGCTCGGTGTACGTCTACCGTGTTGACTGCGGCGGCTGCAACGGCTGCGAGATCGAGATCTTCGGTTCCATCACGCCCGTCTTCGACGTCGAGCGCTTTGGCATCAAGGTCGTGCCCTCGCCCCGTCACGCCGATGTGCTGCTGTACACCGGCGCCGTAACGCGTGCCATGCGCATGCCGGCCCTGCGCGCCTTTGAGGCCGCACCCGATCCCAAGATCGTGGTGTCCTATGGCGCGTGCGGCTGCACCGGCGGCATCTTCTACGACAACTACTGCGTCTGGGGTGGCACGGACAAGATCTTGCCGGTCGATGTCTATATCCCCGGCTGCCCGCCCAGCCCCGCGCAGACCGTCTACGGCTTTGCCATGGCACTTGGTCTGCTGGACCAAAAACTCCATGCCGAGACCACGGTGGAGGCCGCCGGCGAGCAGGCCGATATCCTGCACCCCGGCGTGCCGTACAAGCTGCGCGTTGCCATTGAGCGCGAAGCTCGCGCCATGAGCGGCTACCGTTACGGCCGCGACTTGGCCAACGAGTTTATGGATACGCTCGAGGGCGCGCCCAAGGGCGATATCCGCGGTGCCATGGCGCTGCTCATCGACAAGCAGGATGATCCTCGCCGCGTTGAGGTGTACTCGGCGCTGCAGGATCTGGTACTGGCCGGAGGTCGCTAGATGGAGCTCACGGACCGCTCTGGTTACTTTGCGGGCCCCGGCATGCTCGGCGGCTCTTTTGGCGATGCCTCGCGCGCAAGCGACGAGGCCGCCGAGGGCGTCGCCGACCCCTGCCTGGGCCATACGCCCGACCAGGTGGTCTTCTATGAGCTCACGCGTAAGTTTGTGGAGACCGAGGAAGACGTTCCCCAGGAGGCCTGCGACGTGCTGTACTACACGCTCGCCGTGGGCCACCACACCGGCGTGCTCGACTGCTTTGAGCCGCGCCTGTCGGTGCCGGTGAACGTGTTCTATACGCTTATCGACGCGCTGCCGGAGGGGGAGGCCAAGACCAAGTTCGAGGCCATCCGCTCCTTTGGCGAGTGCCAGCTCGACAAGGCGGCGGTGCCGTCGCTGCTCGAGGCCTGTGACACGCTGCTCGACGATCGCGGTTTTCGCGGTTCGGCCAAGGCCGGCATCTCGGTGTTCGATGACGACTTTGGCCTGCATGCCCAGCAGGTTGCGTTCTTAATGAAGTTTCGCGATCTGGTTGAGCGCGTGCGCGATGTGTCGGGCGTGTATCTGACGGGGAGGTTGCAGTAATGGGTCGCGTTGTGGATGGCCGTGTGAACGACGCCCCGTTTGCGGGCATTGTGCTCACGGCGGGAAGCGTGCTGCGCGCCGACGATGCCGCTGGCCCCGTGCTCTCCAAAAAGATGGAGGACACGCCCATCGCCGGTTGGTACACCATCGACGGTGGTCAGACGCCCGAGGACGACATCATCGAGGTCAAGCGCGAGCGTCCGCCGCGCCTAGTGTTGGTCGATGCCGCCGACATGGCGCTGCCCGTCGGTGCCATCCGCCTGCTCGATAAGACCGACGTCGCGCGCAAGTCGATGTTCACCACGCATTCGCTTCCCTTGTCGATTCTGATCGAAGAGATTGAGCAATCGTGCGAAGATATCGTCTTCATAGGGATTCAGCCGGGCGACACGGAGTTCTACAACCCCATGTCCCCGGAAGTCTTTGACGCCGTCGACGCCGTGTACGACGCCGTGGCCGCCAACGACTTTTCCCACTTTGTCCGCTTGGGACAAGAGCAATAGGTGCGCTTGTCCCTGCTGATTAGGAAAGAAGTGATTGACATGGCAGATTCCAAGGCAGAATATCCCGCTCCCGATTGCCTGGCGCCCGCCGCGATCGAGGCCAAGACCGAGGCCGCCGGCGTGACCAAGGCCAACCTGCCGGTCGCAAAGGCCTTTCTGTTGGCAATGTTCGCCGGTGCGTTTATTGCCTTCGGTGGCCTGTTCTTTACCGTGTTCTTGAGCGACAGCACGCTGGGCTGGGGTGCCCAGCGCGTCGTGGGCGGTCTGTGCTTTTGCCTGGGCCTGGTGCTGGTACTGGTGTGCGGCGCCGAGCTGTTTACCGGTAATTCGCTTATGGTCTGCGCGCTCAAGAGCAAAAAGATCACCCTGGCTCAGATGCTCAAGGCATGGGTCGTCGTGTGGGTCGGCAATTTTGTCGGTGCCCTGTTCATCGTCTTTTTGGTGTATATGGCCGGCATTTACAAGCTCAACGGCGAGGCGGTCGCCAATTCCATGGTGAGCGTCGCCGCCGGCAAGGTGACGATCGACTGGGTGACGATCTTCTTCCGTGGCATCCTGTGCAACATCTTTGTGTGCCTGGCCGTGTGGATCGGTACCGCCGGCAAGACCGTGGTCGATAAGGTTGTGGGCATTCTGCTGCCCATCGCCGCTTTTGTGGCCTGCGGTTTTGAGCACTGCGTCGCCAACATGTACTTTTTGCCCATGGGTGCCGTGATGCACGCGTTCGGCTATGGTGCCGACGTCGCCGGCGCCGATGCACTCAACGCTGCGGGCATTGCGTTTAACTTGTCCGCCGCCACGCTGGGCAACATCGTGGGCGGCGCGGTTCTGATCGCGCTCGGCTACTGGTTTATCTACGCTAAGAAGTCCGAGGCGTAAGGTACCGTCTGTTTGACGTTGGGCCTCCCGCGGGGCGTTGCCGTGCGGGAGGCTATTTGGGTCTGGGGCTCGTTGTCGGGCTGTTGGCCTGTTGTGTTTGGCTGATGAAAGGGGTAATCGAGATGGCATCTGCTGTGAAGCGTGACGGTCGCGCCGTGGTGACCACATGCGGGGGATGCTATGCCGATTGCGCCTTTGCGGCACGCGTTGAGGACGGTCGTGTGGTGGCTGAGTTGCCGGTTGTGGGGCATCCGTGCGCGGCGCGTGCCCTGTGCGCCCGCGGGCGCCATCGCCTGGCAATGCCGTTTGACGAGCGCGACCGCATTGTGCACCCCATGCGACGCCGCCGGGATGGCTCGGGGTTCGATGCGATTACCTGGGACGAGGCGTTTGCTCAGATTGCCGAGCGCCTTTTGGGGATTGTTGACGGGCATGGTCCGCGCGCGCTGGGCATGACGCTCGGCGTTCCCTCGTTCGACCGCTACTGGGCGTATCGCTTTATGCATGCGTTGGGCTCGCCCAACGTGTACGGTGCCGATGGCGCCTGCGAGGTAAGCCGACTTACCGGTTGGGAGCACAGCCTGGGCTATAGCCCCGCCTCCGACCTGGCACATACCGACTGCATCATGTACCTGGGGCGTTCCATCGTCGATTCATCGACGATGGGGGCCGTCGATGCGCTCAACGATGCGCGCCGGCGCGGGGCGAAGATTATCGTGGTCGACCCCCGGCGCAGCGGCTCCGCCGCGCTTGCCGACCGCTGGCTGCGCGTGCGCCCGGGCTGCGATTTGGCACTACTGCTGGGCATCGCCCACGTGCTGATTGCCGAGGACTTGTACGACCACGAGTTCGTTGCCCGCTATACCACGGGGTTTGATGAGCTGGCGCAGGCGGCTGCTGTTTGGACGCCTGAGTGGGCCGAGTCGATGTGCGACGTGCCGGCGGACGATATCCGTGCGACCGCGCGTGATTTGGCTGCCGCGGCGCCTGCCGCGGTGGTGGACGCTGGCTTTCATGGTGGCATCGGTATCGCGTATGCCAACAGTACGCAGACGGCGCGAGCTATCTGCGTGGTCGATGCGCTGCTGGGCTGTATTGGACATGCGGGCGGCACGCTCAATCCGCCCACACCGCTTGCGCTGGGCGACTTGGACCCTGTGCGTTTCGCCGCACCGTCGGCGCCGCGTGAGCCTAAGTTGGGGTCCGAACGCTATCCGCTCGTCGATCCCGAGCGCGGTTTGTGCACGACCATCGGCCAGTCCATTTTGGCCGGGGACCTGCGTGGGCTCATCGTTTATGCCAGCAATCCCGGGGCAGGCTATGGCAACGCCGATGCGTGGCTTGGCATCTTGCAACAGCTCGACTTGCTCGTGACCATCGATATTCGCTGGTCCGAGACGGCGTGTGCTTCCGACTTCGTTTTGCCCGACGTGACGTATCTGGAGGTCGACCGCGGTGTGGGCACGGTCGTGGGCGCCAACGATTCGCGCGTGTTCTACCGCAACGCCGTGCTGCCCGTGTTGCATGACGACACGAGACCGGGGCGGGAGATCTTTGCCGGGTTGGCTGCGGCCTGCGGCGTTGGCGAGTACTTCCGGTTTACGTCCGACGATCTGGCCGCTGCTCAGGTGGCTCTGTTTGGGATTGATCTGGACGAGCTTAAGGAGCGAGGCTGGGCCGACACGGGCGTGGCGCTGCCGTCGCGCACGGGTGAGCCGATGATTCCGTTTGCCGGCGGCAAGATTGCGCTGGCAAGTGACGTATGGGAACGAGTCGGCATGGGTCGTGTGCCCAACTGGATTGCGCCCATGGTGGAGCCCAGCCCGGGGATGTTTCGCCTCATTAGCGGCAATCGACCTTTTGAGTCGCATACCTCGCGCAGACTCGCGGCGGCCGGTGCCGCCGAGGCGGGGTCGGACTTGGACGCCGTGCAGATGAACGCCGATGTTGCTGCACACATGGGTATCGCCGATGGCGAGGTCGTCGAGCTTGTGAGCGATATGGGCCGCGACCGCGTGCGCGTGGAGACGACGCCCTATCTGCATCCGGCGTGCATCTTCACCTCGGCCGCCCCCGGTGGGCGCTCGTTTGGCGCCGATGCCGGTGGCGCTCAAGCCTTGGGCGTGGGCCCGCTCGACCATACGCCGCTGCGCTGGGACCCGCTGACGGGTGCCGCGCTCACCCAGGAAAACGCCGTTCGCGTGGAAAAGATCACGGAGCACGAGGATAATAGCGATTGATTGACTCAGCCGATCGAATTGGCTGATAGTTTGACGTTCGAACGATTGATTCACCTTTGGTTTTGAAAGGCCGCACATGAGCGATAGCCAGAACATGTCCGATGAGGTACGCGCCCGCCTTCGCGCTATTCCTTCCGTCAACGAGCTGCTTGCCGAGTGGCCGGTGGTGAAGGCGGCGGGGGAGACCTGCGACGCGGTGGTCCATGCTGCCGTGACGGCCGAGCTCGACGAGGAGCGCGCTGCGATTCGTGCCGGTGCCGCCCCGCGTTCCAAGCGCGACCTGGCCTCGGCCATCGAGTGGCGTGCGCATCGCTCTGCGCTGCCGAGCCTGCGCCCAGCAGTTAATGCCACGGGTGTGGTCATCCATACCAACTTGGGCCGCGCCCCGCTCGCGGAGTCGGTCGCCAAGGCCGTGGCCGAGGTTGCGCGCGGGTACAGCACGCTCGAGTACAGTGTGGACACTTGTTCGCGCGGGTCGCGCAAGGAGCACGCCGCGCAGCTGATCCGCTCGCTCACCGGTGCCGAGGACGCGCTCGTGGTCAACAACAACGCCGCCGCGGTACTGCTGGTGCTGGCGACCCATGCCGCAGGCAAGGAGGTTATCGTCAGCCGCGGCGAGCTTGTCGAGATCGGCGGCAGCTTCCGCATCCCCGATGTCATGGCGGCTTCGGGCGCCAAACTCGTCGAGGTCGGCGCCACCAACCGCACGCATTTGGACGACTATGAGCGCGCCATCACGCCCGATACGGCGATGATCCTCAAGGTCCATCCTTCCAACTATCGCATCGAGGGTTTCCACGAGGAGGTGGGTTCTCGGGAGCTTGCGGCGCTTGCTCACAAGCATGGTCTGCTGTTCTACGAGGACCAGGGGTCGGGCGCGCTGTTGCCCGATGACATCCTGGTGCGCGGCGGTGAGGAGCCCACGCCGGCTTCGGTCGCGGCGGGGCTCGATATCGTGTCATGCTCGGGCGATAAGCTGCTCGGTGCCGCACAGGCGGGCATTATCATGGGCCGTCGCGATCTGGTCCAGGCCTGCGGGTCGCATCCGCTTATGCGTGCCCTGCGCCCGGGCAAGCTCGCACTGGCGGCGCTCGAGGCTACACTGCGCATCTACATGGATGGGGCGGATGTGGCCCATCGTGAGGTGCCGGTGCTCAACATGCTCACGCTTCCGCAGGCTCATCTGGAGCGTCGCGCACGCAAGCTGCGCGATCTGATGGTGGCAGGCCTCGATAAGGCTGGCTGCCCGTGTGCCGTTGAGTTGGAGATTGTCGAGGAATCGTCGACCCCCGGTGGCGGCTCGCTGCCTACCGTGGAGCTGCCCACGATGTGCGTTGCCGTGCGTCTTGTTGACGAGCGCCCGTCCGTCGACGCGCTCAAGCGCTCGCTCGTCCAAGATTTCGACACGCCGGTCGTCACGCGCGCCTCGCACGATCGCATTTTGTTTGACGTCCGTACGCTCGTGGGCGACCGCGATATCGAGACGGCGGCGTCGACGCTTGCCGCATGCGTTGCCAAGGCGGTGCGCCGATGAGTAAGGCAGAAGAGTTGGAGGAATGCCCCGTTATCGTAGGTACGGCGGGCCACGTCGACCACGGTAAGTCGGCGCTGATCGAGGCACTGACCGGCAAGAATCCCGACCGTCTGGAGGTTGAGCGCCGTCGCGGTATGACCGTGGAGCTGGGCTTTGGCGAGCTGGCGTTGCCGAGTGGCAAGATCGTTGGCCTGGTCGACGTGCCGGGCCACGCGCATTACTTGCGGGCCATGGTGCAGGGCGCCACGGGCATCGACGTTGCCGTGCTGGTGGTCTCTGCCGTGGAGGGCGTGATGCCGCAGACGCGCGAGCACGTGCATGTGCTGGAGTTGCTGGGTGTAACGCATATGGTGGTCGCGCTGACCATGTGCGACCTGGCCGATGCCGAGATGACCGAGCTTGCCGAGCTCGATGTCGATGACTTTTTGTCGGGTACCGTGTTTGCAGGCGCGCCGATTGTGCCCGTGTCGTCTAAGACGGGCGAGGGGATCGACGGGCTGCTTGCGGTGCTCGACGAGCAGGTAAGTGCCTGCTGGGATGCCTGCCGCGACCGTGTCGAGCGGAGTGATGCCGCGCCGCGCCTGCCAATTGACCGCTGCTTTACGATCAAGGGCGCCGGTACCGTGGTGACGGGAACGTTGCACGATGCGCCGGTTGCGGTGGGCGACGAGCTGATGGCTTTGCCGTCGCGTACGGTCTGCCGTGTCCGCGGGATTCAGGTGCATGGCGATACGCCGCGCGCGCTGCCTGGGCAACGCGTGGCGCTCAACCTGGTTGGTGACGGTGTCGCGGCGCTTGACCGTGGCGAGATGCTGGGCGTGGCGGACCGCTTTGGTCAGACGTTGCGCTTTATGATGACGTTTACGTATTTGGGTCGCGAGGGAGCCAAGCCGCGTGTGCTCGAGTCGGGTGCGCGTGTGCACGTGATGGCAGGCACAGCCGAGGTTGTCGGTCGCATCATGTTCATGGAGGGCGAGGCCCCCATGGCGGTGGGCGAGACACGAGTGGTGCAGGTACGCTTGGAGGAACCGCTGTCGCTGCGCGCCGGCGACCATGCCGTGGTGCTGTCGTATTCGCCCGTTATGCTTATTGGCGGCGGACGTGTGCTGCTTTCGCGCTGCCGTCGCTCGCGCGAGCTTTCGGCGGGGGAGCGCGCACTGCTTGCGGCACTTGAGGCCGGCAATGCCGTTGCTGGTGTTGAGGCGTGGTTGGCGCTGCAGACGTTGCCGGTCGTGGCTGCCGACGTTGCCGCGGCGCTGGATCTTGTTTCCGGTGGGGCCGATGCCGCGCTGAAAGAGTTGGTGGCGCGAGGTGCTGTATACGAGCTTGCCGGCTCGGGCGATGCGCTGTATGTGAATGCCGCCGTGCTCGACGCTGCGATGGATTCACTGGCGGCGACCCTGTCAGCCATGCACGCGGCGGCTCCCAAGGAAACGGGCTTTACGCCTGGCGCCGTTGCCCATGCTGCGTGGCCTGCCGCTGATGAAGGCGTTGCCGCGGCCCTGATTGCCGAGGGCTGCTCCCGTGGCGTGTGCGCCGCCGAGGGCGCCGAGGTATTCGATCCGCATTCGGCCGCCGCGGCGGCACGCGTGGTGCGAGAGGCTTGCGAGCGCATCGTCGCGCTGCTTGACGAGGCTGGCCTGGATGCACCGGCGCTTCCCGAGGTGGGCGAACAGCTGCAGCTCGGTCGCGACACCATGACGCGTGCCCTGCGCGAGCTTTCGCTCAACCGCTCGATCGTTAAGGTCGAGCGCGACGTTGCCCTGTCCGCTGCCGCCGAGTCCCATGCGCGTGAGCTTGTCGCCGCCGCCATAGAGGCAGCCGGCGGCGCTGCCACCACGAGCGTGCTGCGCGAGGCCCTGGGTGTGTCGCGCAAACGCGCCATCAGCATCTTGGAGCACCTAGATGCTGTGCGCTTTACGGTGCTCGACAAGGATGCCGGCGGCCTGCGCTCCCTGCGCTAGATTGGCTGCTCGGTTTGGTAAAATACCGCCGCACTTGGGAACGGATGGGCTCCGGTGGGCTCCGCGGTCCTCAAAACCGTTGCGAGGCGTGCAAAACGTCTTGGATGTGTTCGATTCACATACGTTCCCGCCATACGCTACCAGCGCTTTTGTGCTCGCGGTCTTGCTGCGTGCCGCAAAGGCGCTGTTTTGTTTTTGCGTGGGTTTGCCGTGCCGCCCGCTTTATCGGCGACGGTATCTGGCTTCGTGTGTCGGGTTTCGAGCATGCCGATGGAGGTGTTTTGCCGTATGACTACCGTAAGACGGGTCGATCTTTCTTGCGTCGTCCAAGCGGGCGGGCTGTCCTCACGCATGGGCCGCGATAAGGCGCGCATGACGTTTTGCGGCGAACCGCTCATCGAGCGCGTGCTGGGTCGGCTGGCGCCACTTGCCGGCGAGTTGGTCGTGACAACGTCGCGCCCCAGCGAGCTTGCCTATCTTGAGGAGCGCACGTTTGGCGGTCTGGTGCCGCGAATAGTGTCGGACCTTGAGGGGCCGGCGGGTGCCATGCGCGGCATCGCGAGCTCGTTGGCCGCGGCGCGATTGCCGTTCGTGGCGATCGTCGCCTGCGATATGCCGTTTGTCTCGCCGGAACTCATCGGCGCGCTCGCCGATCGTGTTGAGGCCGAGGCGCTCGACGTGTGCGTGCCGTGCGAGGAGCGGGGGATTGAGCCGCTTTGCGCCGTCTGGCGCCGTGACGCGTGTGCGCCGGCCGCCCATGAGCTGCTCGCCTGCGACCGCCAGCGCATTCGCTGCCTGATCAATCGCGTTCAGGCTGGTTATATGGATGAACCGCAGATCGTTAAGGCCGCGGGCTCGACGCTCTGCTTCGAAAACGTCAATACGCCCGAGGAGTTTGCGGCGGCCGAGTTACTCGCCTAGACGATTGGAGTTGCCATGTCTCACGATATTTGTCCCGACACGGGAGAGCCTTGCACTTGCGATGGTTCCGAGCCCTGTACCTGCGGCTGCGGTGGCTGTGGACATACTGCGGAAGAGGAAGCGGCCGCCGCGGCGTATCGCGAGGCACATCGCGAAGGCCCGTCCGGTGATGCCCTCGACCACGAGCGCAAGATTATCGTGTCGTTTGACAGCACCTTCGATGTGATGGAATGCGAGCAGCTGTGCCTGGATGCCGGCGTGCCCGGGCGCATTATGCCTTTGCCCGGCTCCATTACCGCAGGTTGCGGCCTGTGCTGGGCCATGCCGTTCTCGGGCGATGCGCTCGCCGCCTTCCGTGCTGCCACCGAAGGCCGCATAACCCCCGCCGACTACCACCAACTCGTCCTCTAACCACCAAAACTACCACAAAGGTGCCTGTCCCCAATGTGGTGGTTTGGAACACGTGGACGAAACAGGTTTGAAACACGGGTTTTGCGCGTCAGACACTCAAAAACGCCTCTACCTGCATCGTAATCAAAACGAAACATCTGCTCGTTGGCTTATGCGAAACTTTGCTGCAACAGTGCGATATTATCCATACTCGATAAAGTTCGCGGCGCATAGGGTGCTGCGACCAACATTTTTCGTTTTCCATCATTGGAGGAAGCATGAGCTACACGCAGAAAGTTCTCGAAGAGCTCAAGGCCCGCTATCCCGAGCAGCCTGAGTTCATCCAGGCCGCGACCGAGATCCTCGGCACCATCCAGCCGGCGCTCGACGCCCACCCCGAGTACGAGGAGGCCGCCCTGCTGGAGCGCCTCGTCGAGCCCGAGCGCATCGTCATGTTCCGTGTTCCCTGGGTCGACGACCAGGGCAAGGTTCAGGTCAACCGCGGCTATCGCGTCGAGTTCAACTCTGCCATTGGACCCTACAAGGGCGGCCTGCGCTTTAACCCGACGGTCACCCTGGGTATGCTCAAGTTCCTGGGCCTGGAGCAGATCCTTAAGAACAGCCTGACCACCCTTCCCATGGGCGGCGGCAAGGGCGGCTCCGACTTTGACCCCAAGGGCAAGTCCAACAACGAGATCATGCATTTCTGCCAGTCCTTCATGACCGAGCTCTATCGCCACATCGGCCCCAACACCGACGTTCCCGCCGGCGACCTGGGCGTTGGTGGCCGCGAGGTTGCCTACCTCTTCGGTCAGTACAAGCGCCTGACCAACGAGTGGACCGGCGTTCTCACCGGCAAGGGCCTCTCCTTTGGCGGCTCGCTCGCCCGTACCGAGGCCACCGGCTACGGTCTGGCCTACTTTGTGGACGAGTACCTCAAGAGCCGCGGCGACTCCTTCGAGGGCAAGAACGTCGTCGTTCACGGTTCCGGTAACGTCGCCATCTACGCCGTCCAGAAGGTCTCCCAGCTCGGCGGTAAGGTGCTGGCCTGCTCCGATACTCACGGCTGGGTCGAGGATCCCGACGGCATCGACTACACCGTGCTCGAGCACGTCTACAACAAGAAGCGCTCCGGCCACGACAAGGGCGTTACGCTCGCTATGTACATCGACGAGAAGCCTAACGCCACGTGGCACGAGGGCGACGGCCGCGGCGTGTGGCAGCTGCCCTGCGACATCGCGCTGCCCTGCGCTCGCGAGAACACGCTGCTGCTCGAGGACGCCCAGGCGCTCGTTGCCAACGGCTGCAAGGTGGTCGGCGAGGGCGCGAACATGCCCACGACCATCGAGGCCACGACCTACTTCCAGGAGCACGGCGTCGCCTTTATGCCCGGTAAGGCTGCCAACGCCGGCGGCGTGCTCGTGTCCGGCTTGGAGATGAGCCAGAACGCCGAGCACCTGTCCTGGACCTTCGAGGAGGTCGACGGCAAGCTCGAGCAGCTCATGCGCGGCATGTTCCACAACGTGGACGACACCGCCAAGGAGTACGGCCAGGAGGGCAACTTCGTCATGGGCGCCAACATCGCCGGCTTCCTGAAAGTCGCCGACGCCATGCTCGCCCAGGGCGTCTGCTAAATCTTCGCTCGACATAGCATGCGATAAGGCTCCCAGCTATCTGGCTGGGAGCCTTTTCTATTCCGGAGGACTCCTCATAACTTGCGGTGATATACGGACTGTTTTGCGTTCCAGAACGGCTAATCAGTCCGTATATCACCGCAAGTTATGGATGGGTGGGTGGATTTTGTCCTAAAACGGTGTGCGGCCCCTCGTTTGGTACACTTAAAGGTACTGGACAAGTGAAGAGATGGGGGAGAACGTGCTCAAGTTCGGTACCTACGTCCGTGTTGGAAACGCGGCCGAAGCCTATGAGCTCTTGCAGAAGAACCGCAACAACAAGATTGTGGGCGGCGGCATCTGGATGCGCCTGGGTTCGCGTCGTGTGGCGACGGCGATTGACCTTTCGGCCTGCGGACTCGATCAGATCGAGGAGACCGAGACCGAGTTTCGCATCGGTGCCATGTGCACCCTGCGCCAGCTCGAGCGTCATGCCGGGCTCAACGCGCTTGTCAACAATGTCTTTGAGTTCGCCGTCCACGACATCGTGGGCGTGCAGCTGCGCAATACCGCCACGGTGGGCGGCAGCATCTACGGCCGCTTTGGCTTCTCGGACGTTCTCTCCGCCTTCCTCGCGCTCGATTCCTATGTTGAGCTGACGGGTGCCGGCCGCGTGCCGCTCGCGGAGTTCGTGGACATGGGCTACGTGCGTGACGTGATCGAGCATGTCGTAGTCGTCAAGCACGATTACCGTGCGAGCTACGAGGCCGTGCGCAAGGCCGCGACGGACTTCCCCTCGCTGAACGTCACCGCCGCCTGGTGGGACAACAGCTGGCATGTCACCGTGGGCGCCCGCCCGCTGCGCGCGACCTTGCTGCAGGGCGAGTCGTGTGGCCTTTCCGGCGAGCAGCCTTCCGAGGACGAGCTTCGCGCCCTTGCCGCATCCGTGCGTGCCCTGAGCTACGGCACCAACCTGTGGGGCTCGGCCGACTACCGCCGCCGCATCTCGGCCCCGCTGGCGATTCAGGCTGTGCGTCGCGCCGCCGGCATCGAGCTTTCGGCCGCGCTTGCCCGCGAGCTCGAGACCGTGCAAGTGCCTAAGTTTGCCACGGACGAGTATTCCTGCCGCCGCGTGCCCGGCGTCGATTCTAGCGAGGTGCGCTAATGGCTGCCAAACTCATCGATCTTTCCTTTACGCTCAACGGCCGCAAGGTCAAGGTTCAGTTTGCCCCCGACACCATGCTCTTTTCGCTTTTGCGTGAGCAGGGTTGCGCGTCGGTGCGCTGCGCCTGCGAAACCACCAACTGCGGTCTGTGCACGGTGTGGCTCGACGGCGACCCGGTGCTGAGCTGCTCGGTTCCCGCCGCGCGCGTCGAGGGCCGCTCCATCACCACGCTCGAGGGCCTCAAGGCGGAGTCCGAGGCGCTTGCCCGTGCGATGGCTGCCGAAGGCGCCGAGCAGTGCGGTTTTTGCGCCCCCGGCCTCATCATGAACGTTCTGGCGCTCGCCCGCGCCGCCAAGGAGGACCCGAGCCTCGTTGCCACGCGCGAGGAGCTGTCGCGCCAGCTTGCCGGTAACCTCTGCCGTTGTAGCGGCTACGAGAGCCAGCTGCGCGCCATCGTCCGCTTCCTCAACGAGTCTGGCGTGCAAGTGGGCTTCGAGATGCCCGAGCTGCCCGTCAACGATACGAGCTCCGACGGCGTTTCCTACAAGCAGATCACCCACAAGCAGCCCAAGAAGGACTCGAAGGCGTTGCTCGAGGGTCGTCCCGTCTACACGGGCGACCTGGTACCCGCCGGCGCGCTCATCGTTAAGCTCAAGCGCAGCCCGTATGCGCGCGCCAAGATCCGCTCCATCGATACGTCGCGTGCCCTGAAGGTGCCCGGCGTCGTGGACGTCTACACCTACGAGGACGTGCCCCAGCGCCGCTTTACCATCGCTGGCCAGAGCTATCCGCAGCCGAGTCCCTACGACCGCCTGATTCTCGAGAACCTGGTGCGCTACCAAAACGAAGAGGTGGCTATCGTCGCCGCCGAAACCGAGGAGGCCGCCGACAAGGCGCTCAAGCTCATCAAGGTCGACTATGAGGTGCTCGAGCCCCTGCTCGACTTTACCCAGGCACTCGATAACGACATCGTGGTCCACCCCGAGGGCGACGTGACCTTTATGTTCCCGCAGGGCGGCGACGTGCCGCGCAACCTGGTGTGCAGTGGCACGAGCGATTATGGCGACCTTGACGAGGCGTTCGCCCAGAGCGACATCGTCTTCACCCGCACCTACACCAGCCAGGCCACGCAGACCGCGCCCATGGAGACCTTCCGTGCCTTCGCGACGACCGACGCGTTCGGCCGTATTTCGGTGACCACCTCTACGCAGGTGCCCTTCCACGTGCGCCGCATGGTCGCGCAGTCGCTCGATATCCCGCAGTCGCAGGTGCAGGTCATTAAGCCGCGCATCGGCGGAGGCTTTGGCTCCAAGCAGACGGGCTGCTGCGAGATCTTCGTGGCGTTCGTGACCCAGCAGACTGGCCGTCCGAGCTATTGCTGCTACACCCGTGAGGAGACCATCACCGCCGGCAACTCGCGCCACCAGATGCAGATGACCGTTAAGCTGGGCGCCATGAACGACGGCACCATCACGGCCATCGACCTGCACACGCTGTCCAACGCCGGCGCGTACGGCGAGCACGCTACCACGACGATCGGCCTTTCGGGCCACAAGAGCCTGCCCATCTACAACCATGTGAAGGCGAGCCGCTTTAGCTGGGACGCCGTCTACACCAACACTAACCGCGGCGGCGCGTATCGCGGCTACGGTGCCACCCAGGGCCAGTTTGCCGTGGAGAGCGCCGTCAACGAGCTCGCCGACATGCTGCACATGGACCCCGCCGACCTGCGCCTTAAGAACATCGTGCGCGAGGGCGAGACCATGCCGCTGTACTACAACGAGAAGCTCAACGCCTGCGCGCTCGACCGCTGCCTGCTGCGCGCGATGGACATGATCGGCTGGCGCGACAAGCCGCTGGCCGTGGACCTGGGCGACCGCGTGCGCGCCCTGGGCTGCGCGCTCACTATGCAGGGCTCGGGCATCTCCAACGTGGATATCGCCGGCATCGACATGCGCTTGGAAGAGGACGGCTTTATTACCATCGGCACCGGTGCCACCGATAACGGCATGGGCGTCGACACGATCCTGGCGCAGATTGCCGCCGAGGAGCTGGGCGTGGAGAGTTCGATGATCGTGGTGCGCGGCGTTGACACCGATGTGTCGCCGTTCGACGCCGGCTCGTACGCGAGCTCGGGTACGTACGTGACGGGCCTTGCCGCCAAGAACGCCGCGACCGAGCTGCGCGAGAAGATCTGCGCCAAGGCCGCCCAGATGTGGGACGTGGACGCCGCCGACGTGGTCTTTGATGGTCAGTACGTGCGACTGTCCGACGAGCGCGCCGCGCGTGAGCAGAACCGCTACCTCACGCTGCGCGACTTTGCCAACCTGTGCGTCAAGAACATCGCGGGCGGTGACGCGCTCACCTCGCATGCTTCTGCCTGCCTGCCCGTTTCGCCCCCGCCGTTTATGGCCGGCATTGCCGAGGTCGAGGTCGACAAGGCCACCGGCAAAGTGACTGTTGTGGATTACGCGGCGGCTGTGGACTGCGGCACCGTGATCAACGAGGCGCTCGCGCGCGTCCAGGCCGAGGGCGGCATTGCCCAGGGTATCGGTCACGCGCTCTACGAGATTGTCGAGCACGACGACCGCGGCCGCCTGCGTACCGGCAACTTTATGAGCTACAAGCTGCCCACGCGCCTGGATATCGGCAGCATTCGCGTGGCATTTGAGCCGAGCTATGAGCCGACGGGCCCGTTTGGCGCCAAGTCGATCGGCGAGGTCGTCATTAACACGCCGCTCGCCGCCGTGGCCTCGGCCGTGGCGCACGCCACCGGCCACCAGGTTCGCTCGCTGCCGATCACGCCCGAGAAGGCCCTGCTAGGGGAGTAGCGGGTCGGCGAACAAGCCGTAATGGGCGGGGCGGGGTAACTCGCCCCGCCTTTTGCACTCGTGGTGAGGTCGTGAGCCTGTAAAAGGTGTGCGTGCGCTTGCCGTTCGTATCTGCTATCATTCCTAGTCTGTGCGCTCATGCGGGCGTGGCGGAATTGGTAGACGCGCCAGATTTAGGTTCTGGTGGGATTCCCGTGAAGGTTCGAGTCCTTTCGCCCGCACCAACGCATCTGCGTCGGCTTCGGCCGTCGCGACTCTTTGTTGCATAAAGGTACCAGCACCTCAGATAAGCTGGGCAGTATGAGGAGGAACGTGTTGAACATCACCGCTTCTGACGTCAAGGACGCCAAGCTCACCGCTACGGTCACCATCCCGGCCGCCGACGTCGACGCCGCGATTAAGAAGGCCTACAAGGACACCGCCAAGAAGTACCGCTTCCCGGGCTTCCGTGCCGGCAAGGCTCCCCGTCCGGTCATCGACTCCGCTCTTGGCGCCGAGGCTACCCTCGCTCAGGCCACCAACGACCTGATCGCCGCCAACGAGCCCGCCGTCCTCAACGAGCTGGACATCGTCCCCACCAAGAACGGTGACTACAAGGAGCTCGACCTCGCTAAGGATCACGAGGACTACACCTACACCGTCGAGTTCTCCCTGCGTCCTGCTGCCGAGCTCTCCTCCTTCGACGCTGTCGAGATCGAGATGCCTCCCGCGGAGGTCACCGAGTCCGAGATCAACAACCAGGTCGAGATGCTCCTCAACTACCGTGCCACCTTCGAGGACGTCGAGGGTCGCGCCGTCGAGGCCGAGGACTATGTGACCGTCGACCTCAAGGCCGTCGAGAACGCCGACAACTTCGCCGCCGAGGGCCGCATGCTCATCGCCGGTAGCGACAGCAACCCCAAGGAGTTCAACGAGGCCCTGATCGGCGCCAACGTTGACGACGTCAAGACCGTCACCTGGACCGACGAGGTCGAGGAGGGCGAGGAGGCCGAGACCCACACCGTCGAGGTCACCGTCAAGGGCATCAAGGTCCGCAACACCCCCGAGCTCACCGACGAGCTCGTCAAGTCCGACTTTGGCTTTGACAGCATCGACGCTATGCGCGACGCCATCAAGATCGAGATCGAGCAGGACAAGGCTTCCCGCCTGCCGGCCGAGAAGGAGAACCGTTGCGTCTCCGCTCTCGCCGAGCGTCTGCAGCTCGACGAGATGGACGCCGACTACGAGCAGTCCGTCTTTGAGGAGCTCGGCCAGAACTTCCTGTCCAACCTCGCTGCTCGTGGCATGACGCTGGACACCTGGCTGCCCGCTTCCGGTCTGACCATGGAGCAGTTCATCGGCGACCTGCACAAGCAGGCCAACGACGTTGCCCGTGAGTCCCTGGCTCTGGACGCCCTCGCCCGCGAGCTCAAGATCGAGGTCACCGAGGATGACATCAACGCCGAGTTCGAGAAGGCCGGCGTCAAGGACGTCGAGGCTTCCAAGGCCGAGTTCATCGCCGATGGCCGCATGCCTGCCGTCCGCGAGTCCATCCGTCGCTCCAAG
This sequence comes from Collinsella sp., assembly GCA_036550635.1. Lineage (GTDB taxonomy): Bacteria > Actinomycetota > Coriobacteriia > Coriobacteriales > Coriobacteriaceae > Collinsella. The sequence goes on from JAXKFZ010000009.1 coordinate 18,586, forward strand.
GCCGTCGACCACCTGGTCGAGAACGCCAAGGTGACCGAGGTCGACGAGACCGCCAAGGACGCCGAGTAATTCTCGCCACCTTGCCCGCGAGCGCATGCGTGCGTCCGTGATGGGGTAAAGTTATACACCGGTTATCCGGTTGCTTCGTACGGTGCCAGCCAATGCATAGCATGCGGGCACCGTACGTTTATCTAGAACCAATTTGGTCCGCAAGAGAGAAATGGAGATGCGTATGATCGCCAAGTTCGATTCCGCCCTCGTGCCATACGTTATCGAGCAGACGCCGCGCGGCGAGCGCAGCTACGATATCTATTCGCGCCTGCTCAACGACCGCATCATCTTTTTGGGCGAGGAGATCAACTCCGTCAGCGCCAACCTGGTCGTTGCCCAGCTGCTGCATCTTGAGAGCCAGGATGCCGAGAAGGATATCTCGCTCTACATCAATTCGCCCGGCGGCGAGGTCTACTCCGGCCTGGCAATTCTTGACACTATGAACTTTATCAAGCCGCAGGTCTCGACCATTTGCGTCGGCATGGCCGCGTCTATGGCCGCCGTGCTGCTTTCGGCCGGCGCCAAGGGCAAGCGCTTCTGCCTGCCGCATTCCAAGGTCATGATTCACCAGCCCAGCGGCGGTGCGCAGGGCCAGCAGACCGAGATTGAGATCGTGGCCGAGGAGATCAAGAAGACCCGTCGCGAGCTCAACCAGATCCTGTCCGACGCCTCTGGCCAGCCCATCGAAAAGGTCCAGGCCGATACCGAGCGCGACAACTACCTGACCGCTGCCGAGGCCCTCGACTACGGCCTGATCGATCGTATCGTCACCTCGCGCGACCTCGCCGCGAAGGACGCCTAGGATGGCAGGTAACATGCAGGACAACTTTGACGAGAACGGCAACCCCATCCGCTGCTCCTTCTGCGGAAAAGAGCAGGGCCAGGTTCGTCGCCTCGTAAAGGGCCCGACCAACATCTTTATCTGTGACGAGTGCGTCGCCGCCTGTTCCGAGATCTTGGAGGAGTCGCTGGCTTCGGACTTTATGGACGCTGCCCGCAACGGCAAGCTGCCGGGCTTCCTCAACGACCACGGCCAGGCTGCCGGCCAGCCTGCTGTAGATCCCGAGGCCGAGGGTTTTGAGCTGGAGGACGACGCTCGCCAGGTCATTACGCACGTGCCGACGCCGCACGAGATCTATGACGAGCTTTCGGCTTATGTTATGGGCCAGGAGGACGCCAAGCGCGCTATGTCGGTTGCCGTGTACAATCACTATCGCCGCGTGATCGAGGGCGGCGCCGCGGTGTCCGCTTTTGATGCTGGCATGGGCTCGCAGTTCGATGACGATATGGACGAGGTAGAGCTCGCCAAGTCCAACATCCTGCTGCTCGGTCCCACCGGTACTGGCAAGACCTTGTTGGCCCAGACGCTCGCGCGCATCCTCGAGGTGCCGTTTGCCATTGCCGACGCCACCGCGCTCACCGAGGCCGGCTATGTGGGCGAGGACGTGGAGAACATCCTGCTCAAGCTCATCAATGCTGCCGATGGTGACATTGAGCGCGCTCAGGTGGGCATTATCTACGTGGACGAGATTGATAAGATCGCCCGTAAGGCCGAGAACCTCTCCATTACCCGCGATGTCTCGGGCGAGGGAGTTCAGCAGGCGCTGCTTAAGATCCTTGAGGGCACGGTGGCAAGCGTTCCGCCCACCGGCGGCCGTAAGCATCCCCAGCAGGAGCTGCTGCAGATCGACACGACCAACATCCTGTTCATCTGCGGCGGTGCCTTTGTGGGCCTGGATAAGATCATCGCCGATCGCGTGGGCAACAAGGGCGTGGGCTTTAACTCCGAGATTGCCGGCCCCACCTCGGTCGACGAGAACGACCTGCTGCGCCAGGTGCTCCCACAGGACCTCAACGCCTTTGGCATGATCCCCGAGTTTGTGGGACGTACGCCCGTCGTCACCCAGACGCAGGCGCTCGACGAGGATGACCTGGTGTCGATTCTGACCGAGCCCAAGAACGCCGTGGTGCGCCAGTATCGTAAGATGTTCCAGCTCGAGGACGTTGAGCTTGAGTTTGAGGATGCGGCCCTGCACGAGATCGCCCGCATGGCGCTCGCCCGCAAGACCGGCGCCCGCGGCCTGCGCTCCATCTGCGAGGACGTGCTGCAGCAGACGATGTTCGACCTGCCCAGCGAGGAAGGCGTCACTAAGGTCATCGTGACCGAAGCCTCCGTAAAGGGCGAAGAGCAGCCCCAACGCATCTACGGGTAAACCAGCCAAAAACGTGCTTGCAAATAGCCTCTGACCATCCGTGGTCGGAGGCTATTTTATATATACGCAATAACCCCAACTACCTGTGTTATTCTGTGTGTTTGTTTAAGCCTCAGCGAAGTCATATCAGACTGAAGTAATCGATACCTAAGGGGAGGAATGTAGGCCCGATTTTCGTAGATTCCGCACGAGCCGAAGACCACTTAATGTGGTCTTCGTGCGAGCCCAGGACCTGACCGAGCGAAAATCGGGCCTACATTCCTCCCCGGCGGGACAGGGAGAGATATATGGAAGAGATGCCCAAGAACTACGATCCGTCGACCAACGAGCCGGCGATCCTGCAGAAGTGGCTCGACGGCGGCTACTACAAGCGCCGTGAGGGCGTGGGCGACTGCACCGTCACCATTCCGCCTCCCAACGTGACCGGCAAGCTCCACATGGGTCACGCCACCGACGACTCCATCCAGGACGCCATCATCCGTATGGCTCGCATGCGCGGCAAGTCCACGCGCTGGGTGCTCGGCACCGACCACGCCGGTATCGCCACGCAGACTAAGGTCGACAAGAAGCTCAAGAGTGAGGGCATCAGCCGCCTAGAGATCGGTCGCGACAAGTTTGTCGACGCCTGCTGGGACTGGACCCACGAGTACGGCGGCATCATCGTCGAGCAGATCAAGCGCATGGGCTGCTCCGTCGACTTTGATAACGAGCGCTTCACCATGGACGAGGACTATGCCCAGGCCGTGCGTAAGGTCTTCTGCGACTGGTACCACGACGGCCTGATCTACCGCGGCAAGCGCATCGTCAACTGGTGCCCCAACTGCACCACCGCCATCTCGGACGACGAGGCCGAGTATAAGGACGAGAAGGGCCAC
>JAXKFZ010000089.1:0-5691 GCA_036550635.1 Collinsella sp.
GCCGGCTCAAAGCGACGCGGACCGCCATTTGCCCACTCATGGTCGCTGATCGCACGCTCGTTGTCATGAATCGTCGTGGGCTGGCCGTCGACCGAACCCAGGTTGCACGCGGCCTCGCACAGCGCCGGGCACACGCGGCTCGTAAACTCGGGCATGGGCGAGGTGAGCGACAGGCGCTCGGCAGCCTCGTCCCAGCGGCCGCGGTACACCAGCTCATTCCACTCGGGAATCAGGTTGTGCAGCGGGCAGCCACTCGGACGCGCCTTGCCAAAGCTCGCGCCCATCTGACAAAACGCCACGCCGCACATCATGCAGCGGCTCGCCTGGGCACGGCGCGCATCGTCATCGAGCTCCACGTACAGCGGATCAAAATCATGGCTGCGCTCCTCCACGGGGCGAAGCTCGTGGGTCACGCGATCGATATCAAGAAAAGCACCGGGCTTACCCATGGCACTTACGCCTCCTTCTTGGTCGAAGCAACAGAGCCGACAGCGCCGCCCGCGGCATCGAAGCGAGCGACATCCGCGGCACTCGCGCGACCGGTCACAATGTCAAACGCCAGCTCCTCTGCCTGCGCATGCGTCTTGCCGGCAGCCTCGGCGGCGGCGACAATCGCCAGCACGCGCTCGTACTCGGTTGGAATGACCTTCACAAAGTGCTTGCTCATCGTCTCAAAGCTGTAGAGCAGCTTAATGCCGCGCGGGCTCTGTGTCGCGTCCACGTGCTCCTGGATGAGCTCGCGAATCTGCGTCAGTTCGTCGGCCGTCGGGGCCTTGAGCTCCACGCTCTCGTGGTTCACACGGGCATCGAGCGTACCGTACTGGTCAAAGACATAGGCCACGCCACCCGTCATGCCGGCGGCGAAGTTCTGCCCGACCTCGCCCAGGATGAGCGCCAGACCGCCCGTCATGTACTCGCAGCCATGGTTGCCGCAGCCCTCGACCACCACGGTGGCGCCGGAGTTGCGCACGCCAAAGCGCTGGCCGGCAAGGCCGTTAATGAAGCCGCGGCCGCTCGTGGCGCCAAAGAACGCAACGTTGCCCACGATGATGTTCTCGTCGAACTTGTAGGTCGCATGCGGGTTAGGGCGCACCGACGCCTCGCCGCCCGAAAGGCCCTTGCCAAAGTAGTCGTTGGCGTCACCGCACACGTTGAGCGTAATGCCGCGCGGCAGGAAGGCGCCAAAGCTCTGACCGGCCGAACCATCGCAATCGATGGTGATGGAGCCGGCGGGCAGGCCCTCGGGATGCGCCTTGGTCACCGCATTGCCCAAGATGGTGCCCACGCAGCGGTTGACGTTGGCGATATCGGCGCGGAAGCGAATCGGACGCAGGTGCGCACGGGCATCGGCCGTATAGGGCACAAACAACGTGGAGTCGAGCGTCTTGTCGAGCTCGCTGTCCGCGGCCATCTGCGGCAGGAAGTGACGGCCGTCGGCACCCGGGATATGGGCACCAAACTCACAGGTCGCACTCGCCAGCACGGGCGACAGATCGAGCAGGTTGGCCTTGCGGTTGCCCGGGACCTCGATCTGGCGCAAGCACTCGGGATGGCCGACCATCTCATCGATGGTGCGGAAGCCCAGGCTCGCCATGACCTCGCGCAGCTGCTCGGCCACAAAGAGCATAAAGTGCTCGACGTGCTCGGGCTTGCCGCGGAAGCCGCGACGCAGGCGGCAGTTTTGCGTAGCGATGCCGGCCGGGCAGGTATCCTGCTGGCAGTCGCGCTGCATGAGGCAGCCCATGGAGATGAGCGGCATGGTCGCAAAGCCAAACTCCTCGGCACCCAGTAGGCAGGCGACGGCGACGTCGGTGCCGTCCATGAGCTTGCCATCGGCCTCGAGCACCACGCGTGAGCGCAAACCGTTTTGCAGCAGCGTCTGCTGGGCCTCGGCAAGGCCAAGCTCCAGCGGCAGACCCGCGTGCCAGATAGAGTCGCGCGCAGCGGCACCCGAGCCGCCATTGTGGCCGCTGATCAAAATCTTGTCGGCAGCGCCCTTGGCCACGCCGGTGGCGATGGTGCCGACGCCGGCCTCGCTGACCAGCTTGACCGACACGCGCGCGCCGGGGTTGGCGTTCTTAAGATCGAAGATAAGCTCCGCCAGGTCCTCGATGGAGTAGATGTCGTGGTGCGGCGGAGGCGAAATCAGGCCGATGCCGGGCGTGGACTGACGGACCTCGGCAATCCAGGGGTAGACCTTCTTGCCGGGCAGGTGACCGCCCTCACCGGGCTTGGCGCCCTGGGCCATCTTGATCTGAATCTCGAAGGCGCTGCACAGGTAGCGGCTCGTCACGCCAAAGCGCGCGCTTGCCACCTGCTTGATGGCGGAATTCTTGGAGTCACCGTTGGCCAGCGGGGTCTCGCGACGCGGATCCTCGCCGCCCTCGCCCGAGTTGGAACGGCCGTGCAGGCGGTTCATGGCGATGGCCATGCACTCGTGTGCTTCCTTGCTGATGGAGCCGTACGACATGGCGCCGGTGTTAAAGCGGCGGACGATGTTGAGCGCGGGCTCCACCTCGTCGAGCGAAACCGGCGTGCGACCGTTGGCATTAAAGTCCAGCAGGTCACGCAGGCGCACGGCACGGCCGGTGCGGTGCAGGCGGGCGCTGTACTCCTTAAAGGTGTCGTAGCTGTCCTCGCGGCAGGCGGTCTGCAGCAGGTAGACGGTCTGCGGGTCGATAAGGTGATCCTCGCCGCCGAGCGGGCGCCACTTGGTCAGACCCAGCGTGGGCAGCTGATCGGGAGCCGGGCTCTTGAGGATAGCGAGCGCGGCGTCGTAGCGCTCATTCTGCTCGCGCTCGACGTCCTCGACACCCATACCGCCCACACGGCTCACCGTGCCGGCGAAGTACGCGTTGACGAACTCCGGAGTGAAGCCCACGGCCTCGAAGATCTGCGCGGAGTGGTAGCTCTGCACCGTGGAGATGCCCATCTTGGACATGATGGAGACGATGCCCGCCGTCGCGGCCTTGTTGTAGTTGGCGATGCCCTGCTCGGCTGTCACGTCCAGATCGCCGTGCGCCGCCAAGTCGCGGATGCACGCATGCGCGTTGTACGGATAGATACCGCTCGCGGAATAGCCCACCAGCGCCGCAAAGTCGTGCGGGGACACGGCGTCGCCACACTCCACCACGATGTCGGCAAAGGTACGCACGCCGGCGCGGATCAGGTGGTTGTGCACGCAGCCCACGGCGAGCAGCGACGGCACGGGCACCTCGCCCGCTCCGGCGCGATCGCTCAACACCACGATGTTCACGCCGTCGCGGACCGCGGCCTCAACGTCCTCTGCAAGCTGCTTGAGCGCAGCCTGCAGCGCACCCTCGCCGGCATCGCGGCGGTAGACGGCACGGAAACGGCGGGTCTTAAAGCCCACGCGGTCGATGGCGCAAATGCGGTCGAACTCCTCCTCGCTCAGCAGCGGGCGCTCCAGGCGCACCAGCTGGCAGGCCGTACGGGAGTCCTCGAGCAGGTTGCCGTGGTTGCCCAGGTAGAGCGTGGTCGAGGTGACCATATGCTCGCGAAGGGCGTCGATCGGCGGGTTCGTGACCTGGGCGAACAGCTGATAGAAGTAGTCAAAGAACGAGCGCGTCTTCTTGGACAGGCAGGCCAGCGGCGCATCGATACCCATCGAGGCGAGCGGCGCCTTGCCCTGCTGGGCCATGGGACGCACGACTTCGTCAACATCATCCCAGTGATACCCGAGCTTGGCCATGCGCACGGCGGCGGGCACCTCGGCGTCCTCGGCGGGCGTGGGCGCGACGGGCTTGTCGAGCGCGTCGACGGTCAGCGTCTCTTCGGCGATCCAGTCGCGATAGGGCTTTTCCTTGGCGTAACGGGCGCGCAGCTCGTCGTTGTAGATGACGCGGCCGCGGGCAAAATCGACCTCGAGCATCTGGCCCGGTCCCAGACAGCCGCTCGTCAGGATGTTCTCGGGGCTCACCTCGATGGTGCCCACCTCGCTTGCCAGCATAAAGCGACCGTCGCGCGTCACATAGTAGCGGGCGGGACGCAGGCCGTTACGGTCGAGGGCGGCACCCAGCGTGCGACCGTCGGTAAAGGCGATGGCCGCCGGGCCATCCCACGGCTCCATGAGCATGGACTGGTAAGCGTCGTAGGCGCGGCGCTCCTCACTCAGGCTGTCGTTGTGGTCCCACGGCTCGGGCAACAGCATGGACGCGGCACGAGTGAGCGGACGGCCGTTCATGACCAGGAACTCGAGTACGTTGTCCAAAATCGCGGAATCGGAGCCCTCGCGGTTGATGATGGGCATCACGCGCTCAAGATCGTGCTGCAGCACGGGGCTGTACAGGTTGGGTTCGCGGGCGCGGATCCAGTTGACGTTACCCTTGAGGGTGTTGATCTCGCCGTTGTGGATGATAAAGCGGTTGGGGTGCGCGCGCTCCCAGCTGGGCGTGGTGTTGGTGGAGTAGCGCGAGTGGACGAGCGCCACGGCCGTTTTGACGGCGGCGTCGTTGAGATCGATGAAGAAGCGGCGCATCTGCGTGGCGACCAGCATGCCCTTGTACACGATGGTGCGCGAGCTCATGGAGCACACGTAGAAGATCTTGTCGCGCAGGGCGAACTCGGCGTCGGCCTTCTTTTCGATGGTGCGGCGGCACACATACAGACGGCGCTCGAAGGCGTCGCCGGCGGGCGTGTCGTCCGGACGGCCCAGGAAAGCCTGCAAGATGGTGGGCATGCAGGCGCGGGCTGTCTCGCCCAGGTCGTGCGGGTCGACCGGCACCTCGCGCCAAAAGAGCAGCGGCACGCCGGCCTCGGCGCAGCCCTCCTCAAACACGCGACGGGCATCCCCTACGCCCTTGTCGTCCTGCGGGAAGAACAGCATGGCCACGCCATAGTCGCCCTCTGCCGGCAGAATCTGGCCGCACTTTTGAGCCTCTTTGCGGAAAAAATGATGCGGAACCTGGAACAGGATGCCGGCGCCGTCGCCGGTATTCTTCTCGAGTCCCGTGCCGCCGCGGTGCTCCAAGTTGACCAGAATGGACAGCGCGTCGTCCAGGATCTGGTGATGGCGCTCGCCGTTGATATCGGCGAGCGCGCCGATGCCACATGCATCGTGGTCGAATTCGGGGCGATAAAGGCCCTGCTGCTGAGCGGAATCTGCCTGCATCGCGATCCTCCCCTAGATATTAGACAGTCAGTTGCATAGGCATACTAGGAGCATCGCCGGCCCGTTGTGTTTCCCACCCGTTTCGAAACAATCGCGTAACGCGCGCCTTACGAGTGGACACCGCCGACCTCAAGGACGACGACAAGGGCCCCAAGTTCGGCCCGTATGCTCACCGCTTCAAACATCTCAATCCGTAACAGGAAGACCCAATTTTGGCGCCTAGATGTTACAGATTGAGATTTTCTGCAGGACGGTTTTGGTTTGTCTCAATCTGTAACACGAAGGGCCGGTTTTTGCAGCCAACTGTTACAGATCGAGATTTTCCATAGGACCATTTCTTCCTGTCTCGATCTGTAACACCTGGGTCCAATTTCCATCCCTAGTTGTTACAGATCAAGACATTTCGGCAACTCCTTTCCCCATCCTATTCAAATACAACAATTTTGTTAGTCTCGGTTAACCTTTAAGCCTAAAACGGGTACCCTTTACGGCGTCAAACAAACGGCACGCAGGAGTGCACCATGCTCAACCATCTCAAACAACACTTTGGTTCCCGGCGC
>JAXKFZ010000090.1:0-10431 GCA_036550635.1 Collinsella sp.
AAGATCGTGCACTACGTCTCGGCATGCCGTCACGACGGCATCCCCGTGCTTTCGCCAGATGTCAACGAGTCCGGTACCGAGTTCACGGCTACCAAGGAGGGCGTGCGCTTTGGTCTGGCCGGCATCCGCGGCGTGGGCACCGGCGTGGCGCAGGCGATTATCGCCGAGCGCGAGGCGGGCGGTCCGTTTAAGACGCTGCACGACTTTGTCGAGCGCGTGGACTCGAGCCAGGCCAACCGCCGCGTGATCGAATCGCTGATCAAGGCAGGCGCCTTCGACTCCACGGGGTATCCGCGTCGCCAGATGATGCACTTTGTGGACAAGAACAACCCCGAGAACATCATCGATGCCGCGGTAAAGCGCCAGAAAGATCGCGCGAGCGGCCAGACGTCGTTCTTCGATATGTTTGGCGACGTTGAGGGCTCGGGCTTTGAGGTGAGCGTGCCCGATCCGGATGGCCAGGAGTGGGACCGCCACCTTAAGCTGAGCCAGGAGAAGGAAGTTCTGGGCATCTATGTCTCGGACCACCCGCTGCGCCCGTTTGAGTATGCGCTCAGCAAAGCGCGCGACTTCTCGTTCTCGCAGATCGACACCGGCTACGAAGTTCAGAATCCTACGGGCGGCACCATCAACCAGGAGATTCCCGAGGGCAAGGCGCTGTGGTGGGCCGGCATGGTCTCGAGCGTGTCCAAGCGCGTGACCAAAAACGGCGACCCCATGGGCATCGTGCAGCTCGAGGACATGGAAGGCGAGGCCACGGTCGTGGTGTTCCCCAAGACCTACAAGGAGGCCGAGGGGTATCTGTACGGCGAGGTCGATCCCGAGACTGGCGCGCAGCTGTCCGACGCGTTTGTGCGCATTAAGGGCAAGCTCGAGCGCTCGGACCGCGGCGACCAGATCATCGCGCAGGAGATTGTGCCGCTGGAGCTTAGCGAGGAGAAAAACAAGCCCAAGGTCTTTGAGGTCATGGTGCCCAACAGCCGCTTTAGCCAGGGCAATATGGCGCGCCTGGCCACGGTGCTCACCACCAACCCGGGCGGCGACCGCGTGGAGATCTTTATTGAGCAAGTCGACGGGCGCGTGCTGCGTGCTGAGGTGCCGGCCAAGGTCAATGCACGCTCGATTCCGCTGCTGGCAGAGGCAAAGGCCATCGTGGGTAATCAAGGCCGCGTGACGGTTATCTAAGCTACCCCGGGTGAGATTGGAGGAAGTGATGGCGCAGGGGACGTTTGTGCAGGCGCTCCGGAAAGAGGCGGCGCTGAGCGGCACCTTTATGAAGGGGCGTTCGCTCATGCTCAACGGCGCCGTGCTGTCGATCGAGGACAGCGGCTCGCGCTTCTCCAAAAATGTGACGGTTGAGGGCTCGGTGCGCGGTTCGCGTGGCGACCTGTACAAGACGCACGTGGCGCTCGACATGGACGAGCACGAGGTGATCGACTACGACTGCGATTGCCCCGCCGCCTATCGTTACCCCGGTATGTGCAAGCACGCTATTGCCACGGCTCTGGCGTATTTGGATGCCAGCGGCGCCGAGCCCGTCGAAGGTTTGCGCACGCCGGTCCGCACGTTTACGGCGCAGCCGAAACAGCCCGCGCGCACCGCGCCCAAAGCGCCGGCCGTCAATCCCAACTTTCCCTTTCCGGCGCCCGTCCCCACGAGTCCCAGCCTCATGGCGGCGCTCTCCGATCTTTCGGACGCGCGCATGGATGAGCTGGCGAGCATGCGCCGCAAGCTCGCCGGCAGTGTGGATCCCGATGCCCCCAAGGCGGTGTTGGAGCCCTCGCTGGTGCCGTATTACAATCCACTGTTTGCCGACCGCTTTAGCTGGGCGCTCGAGCTTCGCATTCGCTGTGGATCGGTCTCCTACGTGGTCAAGGACATCGACGGCATGGCCGATGCCTACGTGCGCGGCGGCACCTTCTCGTACGGCAAGAAGCTCACGTTTGTCCATACGCCCGAAGCCTTCGAAGACGTGTCGACAAAGCTGCTCAACCTTGTCGTGACGACAGTTGCCTATCTCGATGACATCACAAGCTCGCGTTCGGCGTCGTACGACTTTGCCCGCAGTGGTTTTGTCGCCGAGCGTCAGTTGCCGCTGTCCGAGCATAGCATCGTATATGTGCTGGACCTGTTGCGCGGCCAGACCATCTCTTTTGAGCCCGCCTGGTCGCGGGGGACGACGACGCATCGCACCTATGACGTGGCGGTTGAGATGCCTCCGGAAGGGGAGGACGAGGCGCTGTCTGAGCGCCCACCGCTCCTTGCCGCCAAAATCGCGCCGGCGGCTGGTGGCAGCTACGATCTACGCCTGCCGGCCGATGCATACTGCTTTGCTTCGGGCGACGTTGCCTATCTGGTCGACACCCGCCGTGCGCGCCGCGCTGATGTAGCGTTTGCCCAGCATGCGGCGCCGTTCCTATCGCGCTTACTGCCCTGTCGCACGCCGATCCATATCGCTGTCGACCAGGTGGGGGAGTTCTGTCGTATGGCGCTGCCCATTTTGCGCGACTACACCGACCTTACCGCGCCCGCTGCGCTCGATACCGTGGCGCCCGAGCCGAGCTTTGCCATGGCAATCGGTGTCGACGACGGGCTCGTGACCTGCAAGATTACGGTTTCCTACGGCGACTGGTCGGCAGATCTCTTTAGCCTGGGTGCTCCGGGAAGCCCCTTCGAAGAACAGCGCCCGGGCGTGCCGCCGCGCGACGAGATAGCAGAGTTTCGCGTTATGGACACGGCGGCCCTGTATTTCGACTTTTACGAGGGCGGCCTGGCGTTTGAGGAGCGCGACGACGAGAGCTTGTTCCGCCTGCTGACCGAGGGCCTGTCCGCCCTGTCCGAGCTGGGCGAGGTCATGCTCAGCGACCGCCTACGCCAGATCTCGGTGCGCCCTGCGCCCAAGCTTTCGGTGCGTGCCACCGTCAAGAGCAACCTGCTCGATGTTGAACTGGGCGCGAGCGGTCTTTCGGCGGCAGATCTTGCCATCTACCTCGACTCCTACAAGCGTCACCAGACGTTTGCGCGTCTCACGTCCGGCGACATCATTCGCCTGGACGAGGGCGCCCGGGCCGCGTTTGGCCTTGCCGAGGACCTGGGTGTCGATGCTGTCGACCTGCTCGACGGCGTGTCGCTCCCCGCGTCGAGTACCCTGTTCGTCGACAGCATGCTTGCGCGCACGCCGGCGCTTGAGGCCGATCGCGACGCTGCGTTCCGCCGTACCGTCGAGCGCCTGGACACGCTCGGCAAGATGGACTTTACGGTACCCGCCTCGCTCAAGGCCACGCTGCGTGGCTACCAGGTCGACGGCTACCAGTGGCTCGGCTCGCTTGAGCATCTGGGCCTCGGCGGTATCTTGGCCGACGATATGGGCCTGGGCAAAACGCTCCAGATGATCGCGCATATCCTGGCGCGCGTGGAAGCGGGGGACATTAAGCCCACGCTTGTGGTGTGCCCTGCGTCGCTTGTGTACAACTGGACCGCCGAGCTGGAGCGCTTTGCCCCGTCGCTCGATGTGTGCGCCATCGTGGGCGCCAAGGCGCAGCGTCGCGTACAGATTGCCGGCGTGGCCGAGCATAACGTGGTCGTGACGTCGTATGACCTTATGCGGCGCGATATCGACGAGTACGTCGAGCAGGACTTTGCCCGTGTGGTGCTCGATGAGGCCCAGTACATTAAAAACCCGCTCACCCAGGTGGCGCGCGCCGCAAAGCGCTTGCCTGCCGGCGTGCGCTTTGCCCTGACGGGCACGCCCATCGAAAACCGCTTGTCCGAGCTCTGGAGCATCTTCGACTTTTTGATGCCGGGCCTGCTGGGTACGCGTGAATCGTTTGCAAAGCGCTTCGAAAGCCCGGTCGAGCATGCCGAGGGCGACAGTGCCGCCCGCCTGCAAGCACTCGTGTCGCCGTTTGTGCTTCGCCGTGTCAAGGAAGACGTGGTGGCCGATCTGCCCGAAAAGATCGAGGATACGGTCATGGCGCAGCTTACCGGCGAGCAGCGCAAGCTCTACCTGGCAAATCAGGACCGCATCGCCCAGCAGGTGCAGCACCGCGAGGCATCCGAGTTTAAGAAAGACAAGCTCAAGGTGCTTGCCGAGCTCACCAAGCTGCGCCAGATCTGCTGCGACCCGCGTCTACACTACGAGGATTACAAGGCAGGGAGCGCCAAACTCGATACGTGCATGGAGCTCGTGCACGGCGCACTCGACGGCGGGCATCGCATCCTGTTGTTCAGCCAGTTTACGGGTATGCTCGATATTATCGGTAAGCGCTTGGCCAAGGAGGACATCGCCTTCTTTAAGCTCACAGGCGCTTCGTCTAAGGAGAGCCGCGCCAAGATGGTCGCACAGTTCCAGGCGGGCGAGGTGCCGGTCTTTTTGATCTCGCTCAAGGCGGGCGGCGTGGGCCTTAACCTGACGGCGGCCGACGTGGTCATCCACTACGACCCGTGGTGGAACGTGGCGGCGCAGGACCAAGCGACTGACCGCGCGCATCGTATTGGCCAGCAACATACCGTGACTGTGTACAAGCTCATCGCCAAGGACACGATCGAGGAGCGCATTATGCAGATGCAGGAGTCCAAGCGCGACCTGGTCAACAGCGTGCTCGGCGGCGACGGCATCTCGTCGGCACTGTTCACGCGCGAGGATGTTCTGGCGCTGCTCGGCGGCGACGGGCGCTAGCCGCGCGCGGGGTGGGACTGCTGGAGCGGGCAGGACGGTCGACGCATTTTGGCCCGACCGCTTGCCTGATCCGTTATGTGTTCATTTGCAATGCCGTGGATGGTTTGTCTGCCTTTGGGCATAAGAACCATCAAGAACATTGGCACATCAGCAAAGGAGAACATCATGGCGAAATTCTTTAAGGACCCCGACGGTAAGCTCATCGCTGCCCTTGGCGACGACGTTGCGACCCCTGCCGGTTGCACGGAACTGACCGCAAACACTGAGGACGCGGCGCACGAGAAGCACGTGCCTGTTGTCGAGACCGAGCGCGACGGTCACGTGATTCGTGCACGCGTTGGCTCGGTCGAGCACCCCAGCCTGCCCGAACACTACATTGAGTGGATTGCGCTTGAGGCCGAGGGCCGCTTAGAGGTTCATTACCTTGAGCCCGGCATGAAACCCGCGACGTTTTTCGCGGGCGGCTCCAAGACCGGTACCGTCTATGCCTACTGCAACCTGCACGGGCTGTGGTCCGCGACATTCTAGGAGCGCGCCCCCGCTCGGGGTATCATAGCTAGCATATGCACATGCAAGCGCCGGCTGCATTATGCGGCCGGCGCTTTTACTACGATTTCGATGGTTTACGACGGAAAGGGCTGGGCCATGAAGCTCGCGCTTGCACAGATCGATATGCGCCTGGGTGATATTGAGGGCATTTGCGGCCGCATTGAGGACCAGGCTCGTCTGGCCCACGAGCGCGGGGCGCGCGTGCTGTGCGTTCCGGCTCCGCTCTTTATGGGCGCCATGCCCGGTGGCCTGGTGGGCGCTGCCGACTTTGAGCACGACATGCTTGCCGGCTTGACTGGTGTCGCCGAGCGTATCCAGGAGCTTGACATGATCTGCATCGTGCCCGCGGCGGTTTCGTTTGAGGGCCAACCGCTGCTCGACTACATGATGCTCAAGGACGGTCATGTGGTGCCGGCGCGTTCGAGCATTGCCTTGCAGCGTGGCGAGAACAACGACACGCGTTGGGCGCCGCCGGTGTTCGACGTGGACGGCGTGCGCATCGCCGTAATTTTTGACTTGGACCGCGAACTCGAGATGCTGCCGACCGGTGTTGACCTCATTGCGTATTTCCAATTCAACGCGTTTGACATGACCGACCGCGAGACTGCCGCCATTGCTGCCGTTCGCAGCGGCGCCTACCGCAAGATCGCATCCAAGCGCAGCGTGTGGTTTGCCTGCATGGCGCCGGTCGGTGCCTATGACGAGTCGGTGTATACCGGCGGTTCGTTTGTGCTCGACGACTGCGGTCGCGTGGTGGCCCAGGCGCCGTGCTTTGAGGAGAGCCTGCTGGTTCAGGAGATTCAGCGCGGCGTGATGCTCGATGCCCTGGAGGATCACGAACTGCCCGAGTTCCGTTCCGAGGAGTGGCTGTGGCAGGCGCTGGTGCTCGCCGTGCGCGACAACGCCCGAGCCCACGGTGCGTCGCGTGCTGTGGTGGCACTCGAGGGTGACTTGCCGTCGTCCCTGCTGGCGGCGCTGGCCGTCGACGCTCTGGGCCCGCGCAATGTGATTGGCCTGGTGCTGGGGCGCAACCGTATCTTTACGCCGGCGCAGGAAGAAGCCGAGGCTGCCCGCTGTGCCGCCGTCCGCGCCATCGCCGAGCGTCTGCACATTCGCACCGTCGAGCGCGATGCACCGGATGCGGCGCGCGTGCTCGATCGCGACGTGTCGGCGGGCGATGCCGAGCGCCTGCGCTCGCGCACGCTGGGCCTGATGCTGGAGGATACGGCGCTCGAGCTGGGTGCGATGGCGCTGAGCCCGCTGTCCAAAACCGAGTACGCGCTGGCGGCGCCGGCGCTTTGCGGCGGCTACCAGGGCGACTTTGCGCCCTTTGGCGATGTGTACCTGTCGACGCTTGAGTTTGTGGCGCGTGTGCGCAACCGCACGTCTGCCGTGGTGCCCCAAGAGCTCGTGACGCTCAACGCAGTGGAAGATTGTATGGAGCGCGTGCTGGCGCAGGCGCTCTCGACGCTCGACGGTCCGGTCGATATGCTCGACCGTGCGGCACAGCTGCTCGGCGGGCTTGAGCCGGGTGAGGTCGATGGCGCGCTCGAGGCGCACGTGGACCGCAATCGATCTTTCGACGACATCCCGATGGCCGCTGGCAAGCCTGAGGCCTGCTCGCTGCTGCTGATGCTCGTTCGACAGGGTGAGGCTGCCCGCCGCATGTTGCCGATGGCGCCGATCGTCTCGGCCCGTTCGTTTGCCGAGCGTGCCTGGCCGTATATGCTCGCGTGGTCCGACCTGGGGCTTAACGGCAAGGAGCGTATGACGGTCGATTCGCTGGCGCGCGCCGAGGTGCGCCGTTTTGCTGACGAGGATACGAGCGAGCGCGTGCGAAACGAGATGATGGGCGTGCTGGGCGAGCTACTGGGTATTTCGCCCGAACAAATGGAGGAGCTGCGCTCTGAGGACGGTCAGCGTCGTTTACACGAGGGAATGAAAAAGTTCGAGGGCGAGGTTCAGGACGCCATCGATAAGATGATGGGCGGCCAGGGTGGCCCGCAGGGTGGGCCCCAGGGTGGCCCGATGCCGCATCCGCCGGTTGATCCCCGACAATTTCCGTTCTTCTCTCAGAACTAGGTCGCTGCGCGCCCGCCAGAGCGGCAATCTGCCTTTCAATCGTCGGACATGACCGCCAGGTCAATGCCCTCCTCTTTCAAGGCACCTTGCTCGCTCTGGCGGGCGCTCGCTTGCGTATACTCAACCTACAATTCGATCTCGGCTGACTTATAGGGCTAGCGTTGTGTTATTCTAGAACAGACGTTCGTGAATGATGCGCGGGGCCTTGTCTTGCGCTGTGCTTGTGGCGAGGGGAGGTCGGCTTGGTTATCTTGGGCATTGACCCCGGTTTGGCTCATACGGGTTGGGGGATTATCGAGGAGCGGCGTGGCGAGGTTCGCTGCCGTGCCTATGGCTGCATCGAGACCAGTGCCGGAAGTCCGCTCGCGGTGCGCCTGTCGCATATCGCCCATGACCTTAAGGATGTCGTTGAGCGTTATCGACCCGACACGGCTGCTGTCGAGAGCATCTACTTTGGCGCCAACGTTCGTTCGGCCATCCCCACGGCGCATGCCCGCGGTGCTGCACTCGTCGCACTTTCGGAATGCGCGCTCGAGATTGGCGAGTACACGCCCATGCAGATCAAACAGGCTGTGGTGGGCACTGGCGCCGCGGACAAGCGGCAGGTCGCCTACATGGTACGCACACTCACACAGCTCGATCACGACCCGCATCCCGACCATGCCGCCGATGCCCTGGCCTGCGCCATCTGCCACGTAAACCTCAGCCGCACCCGCGCCCTCACCGGTGGCGAGTTCTATCAACAGAGAGGAACCGGATACTGATGATTTCCCAGCTCCACGGAACGCTTGTCGAGGCCACGATGAGCTCTGCTGTCGTCGATGTGTCGGGCGTTGGCTTTGAGCTCGGCATCTCGGGCAGCACTGCGGCCACGTTGCCGACGCCCGGTGGCGAGGTCTGCCTCTACACGCGCATGCAGGTGCGCGAGGACGCCATGACACTTTTCGGTTTTTCCTCAAAGGATGAGCGCACGATGTTCGACCGGCTCGTGTCCGTCTCGGGCGTTGGCCCGCGCTTGGCGCTCGCCGTGCTTTCCACCTATACCGTGGGGCAGCTGTATTCGCTGGTGATGGCCGAGGACGACAAGGGCATGGCCAAGGTACCCGGTGTGGGCAAAAAGACAGCTCAGCGCCTGATCCTGGAACTC
This sequence comes from Collinsella sp., assembly GCA_036550635.1. Classification (GTDB taxonomy): domain Bacteria; phylum Actinomycetota; class Coriobacteriia; order Coriobacteriales; family Coriobacteriaceae; genus Collinsella. The sequence goes on from JAXKFZ010000090.1 coordinate 8,457, forward strand.
AAGAGCACCTTTGCCAAGGATAAGGGCTTTGTGCCGGTCGACGTGATTCCCGGACAGGTTGCGATGCCCGTGCCCGCTGCCGCTCCCTCGGCGATCGATGATGCCCGTGCGGCACTCCTTTCCATGGGCTTTAGCCCGCAGGAGACCGATGTTGCCCTGAGCGGGTATGATGGGCAGAATATGCGTGTCGAGGATCTGCTCGGCGCGGCGCTTAAGCGACTCGGAATGGATGCGTGATGTGGGAAGCCGATGACTCTCAGGACCTGTGGGCGACGCCCGGCAACTCGCCGGCGGCATCCATGGCGCACGGCGAGCGCATGGTGGGCTCGGAGCTGACGGCCGAAGACCTCGATGTCGACCGTACCCTGCGTCCCCAACGCTTGGATGACTACTGCGGTCAGGAGCATATCAAGCAGAGCCTTCGCGTGCTCATCGAGGCAGCGCAGAGCCGTGGCGAGACGCTCGACCACGTGATTTTCTCGGGTCCTCCGGGCCTGGGTAAGACCACGCTGGCCACCGTTATCGCCAACGAGCTGGGCGCTCAGATCAAGACCACGAGTGGCCCTGCCATCGCGCGCACGGGCGACCTGGCAGCCATCCTTACTAACTTGCAGCCGGGTGATGTGCTGTTTATCGACGAGATCCACCGCCTCAACCGTTCGGTCGAGGAGGTCCTGTACCCCGCGATGGAGGACTTTGCCCTCGATATCGTGATTGGCAAGGGTCCGGCGGCGCGCTCGATTCGCCTGGATATTCCCAAGTTTACGTTGGTAGCGGCAACGACCCGCTCAGGCATGTTGACAGGCCCGTTGCGCGACCGCTTTGGCATTTCATATCGCCTGGATTACTACACGGTCGAGGAGCTCGCGCAGATTGTGACGCGCTCGGCGACTATCCTGGGCGTGACGATCGACCACCCCAGTGCACTCGAGATCGGCTCGCGTTCGCGCGGCACGCCACGTCTTGCCAACCGCCTGCTCAAGCGCGTGCGCGACTATGCGCAGGTGCGCGGCAACGGTCCCATTGAGCTCGATATCTGCCGTCAGGCACTCGAGTTCTTCGAGATCGACGAGCTCGGTCTGGACTGGATGGATATTCGCATTTTGGAGACGCTCGCCAAGACGTTCTCCGGTCGTGCCGTGGGACTTACGACCCTTGCCAGCGCGGTGGGCGAGGACCCGGGCACGCTCGAGGATGTCTATGAGCCCTATTTGCTGCAGTGCGGGTTGATGATTCGTACGCCGCAGGGCCGTCAGGCAACCCTTCGCACCTTTGAGCACCTGGGGATTGAACCTACCGTTTAGGGCGCTTTGTTTTGGCGGGCTGTTGGGCTATCGCTGGGCATCGGGTAATCATATCGCCGTTCATCGGTTATGGGCGTTTTACTATTGCGCGCCCGTGCTATGCTGAATTGGTCTTTTTCTCATTCGGTAACGAAAGGACCGCCCATGCCTACTGATATCGAAATCGCACGTTCTGTCACGCCGCTGCCTATTACCGAGGTGGCCAAGAACGCCGGCGTCGACGTTAAGCACCTTATTCCGTACGGCTTCGACAAGGCTAAGGTCGACTATTCACTGCTCAACGAGCCGACTGATCACCAGGCCAAGCTCGTCCTCGTGACCGCTATCAACCCAACGCCTGCGGGCGAGGGCAAGACCACCACGACCATCGGTCTGGCCGATGGCCTGCGTCGCCGCGGCGTCAAGAGTGCCGTGGCCCTGCGCGAGCCTTCGCTCGGCCCCGTCTTTGGCGTTAAGGGCGGTGCTGCCGGCGGCGGCTGGGCTCAGGTGATCCCCATGGAGGATATCAACCTGCACTTTACCGGCGACTTCCACGCTATCGGTGCTGCCAACAACCTGCTGGCCGCCATGCTTGATAACCACATCCAGCAGGGCAATCAGCTCGGTATTGACGTTAAGCGCATCACTTGGAAGCGCGTCGTCGATATGAACGACCGTCAGCTGCGCCACGT
>JAXKFZ010000091.1:0-4229 GCA_036550635.1 Collinsella sp.
TCGCAAGATGAACGTTTGCTCCACCTGCCTCAAGTCCGGCAAGGTTGCGCGCTCCTAAATAAGGTCTTACCAACAAGTACCTCGGACTCTCCGGGTCAAAGACCTCGCGTTCACATAGAACTTACCAAAGGCGTCCTCCCCAACGGAGGGCGCCTTTTTGCACTCGCACTCATTGGGGACAGACTTACATGAGTGTTTGCAGATGTCAAAGGGATCGTAGCCCAGCTGGTATGCCTTATAGCTTGACCAACGGTACGCCTCGAGCGAGTCGAGCGCGCCTTTCACGGGATTGAGATGAATATAGTCGAGCAGCTGCACCGCCTGCGTGTCCGACTCAACCGCGACCCGCGAATAGCGATTATCAAACAGATGCCCCGTTCTCCCCGTTTTCCCATTGAAATACTCATGTAAGCCTGCCCCCCAATGAGTGGGGCGATGCAGGGAGCGGATTGTTTTGTTAAAACGCTTCATTAAGTTGAAACGTTTTAGTGTGCCTTTTACGGGAATCTTACCGTTCGCCGAATAATTTCTTGCTATCATGCAAGGCGTAGGGTAAATCTCCGATCGCAAGGAGACACAAATGGTGAAAAAGTCACCGGAAAACACTACTCCCGCAATTGTGGACAACGTAGAGGCGCTTGAGGCTAAGCTCGCTCAGATGCGAGAGGCCCAGGCGCTTTTTGCTACGTACACGCAGGAGCAGGTCGACAAGATCTTCTATGAGGCCGCCATGGCCGCCAACAAGGCTCGTATCCCGTTGGCGAAGATGGCCATCGAGGAGACCGGCCGCGGCGTTCTTGAGGACAAGGTCATCAAGAACCACTACGCCGCAGAGTACATCTACAACGCTTACAAGAACACCAAGACCTGTGGTGTCCTGGAGCGCGACGAGGCTTACGGCATCACCAAGATCGCCGAGCCCATCGGCATCGTGGGCGCCGTCATCCCGACGACCAACCCCACCTCCACCGCAATCTTCAAGACGCTGATCAGCCTGAAGACCCGCAACGCCATCATCATCTCCCCGCACCCGGCTGCCGCCAAGTGCACCATCGCCGCCGCCAAGCTCGTGCTTGACGCCGCCGTCAAGGCCGGCGCCCCCGAGGGCATCATCGGCTGGGTCGATGTCCCCTCCATCGAGCTGACCAACATGGTCATGCGCGACGTCGACATCATCCTCGCCACCGGTGGCCCGGGTATGGTCAAGGCCGCCTACTCCTCGGGCAAGCCCGCCCTGGGCGTTGGCGCCGGTAACACCCCGGTCGTCATCGACGACACCGCCGACGTGCTGCTCGCCGTCAACTCCATCATCCACTCCAAGACCTTCGACAACGGCATGATCTGCGCTTCCGAGCAGTCCGTGACCGTCATCGACACCATCTATGACCAGGTTAAGGCCGAGTTCCAGAAGCGCGGCTGCTACTTCGTCAAGCAGGGTGCCGAGATGGAGGCCCTGCGTGCCGCCATGTTCAAGAACGGCGCCCTCGATCACCGCATCCCCGGCATGGCTGCCGCCAAGATCGCCGAGCTCGCCGGCATCGAGGTTCCCGCCAAGACCAAGATCCTGATCGCCGAGGTCACCTCCACCGACCCCGCCAAGGAGGAGTTCTCCCACGAGAAGCTCTCCCCGGTCCTGGCCATGTACCACGCCAAGGACTTCCAGGAGGCCGTCGACAAGGCCGAGCACCTGGTGCTCGCCGGTGGCCCGGGCCACACCGCCTCTCTGTACGTGCACCCCGCCCAGGCCGAGAAGATCAGCCTGTTCGAGCACGTCATGAAGGCCTGCCGTATCGTCATCAACACCCCGTCCTCGCACGGCGGCATCGGTGACCTGTACAACTTTGGCATGAAGCCGTCTCTGACCCTGGGCTGCGGCTCCTGGGGCGGCAACTCCGTCTCCGAGAACGTTGGGGTGAAGCACTTGATCAACGTTAAGACTGTGGCCGAGCGCCGTGAGAACATGCTGTGGTTCCGCGCTCCCGAGAAGGTCTACTTCAAGAAGGGTTCCACGCCCGTCGCCCTCGACGAGCTGGGCAACGTCATGGGCAAGAAGCGCGCCTTCATCGTCACCGACCAGTTCCTCTTCAAGAATGGCAACACCCGCGCCATCGAGGCCAAGCTCGACGAGATGGGCATCGCCCACGACTGCTTCTACGACGTCGAGCCCGATCCGTCGCTGCAGTGCGCACGTCGCGGCGCCAAGCAGATGGCTCTCTTTGAGCCTGACGTCATCATCGCCGTCGGCGGTGGCTCCGCTATGGACGCCGGCAAGATCATGTGGATGATGTACGAGCACCCCGAGTGCAAGTTTGAGGACATGGCCATGGACTTCATGGACATCCGCAAGCGTATCTTCACCTTCCCCGAGATGGGCAAGAAGGCCTACTTCGTCGCCGTCCCGACCTCCTCGGGTACCGGCTCCGAGTGCACGCCGTTCGCCATCATCACCGACAAGGAGACCGGCATCAAGTGGCCGCTCGCCGACTACGCGCTGCTCCCCAACATGGCTATCGTCGACGCCGACAACTGCATGACCGCCCCGCGCGGCCTGACCGCTGCCTCCGGCATCGACGTCATGACCCACGCCATCGAGTCCTACGTCTCCATCATGGCTTCCGATTACACCAAGGGCCTCTCCGAGCGCGCTGCTAAGCTCGTCTTCGAGAACCTGCCCTCCAGCTTCACGAACGGCGCCAAGGACCCGCATGCCCGCGAGGAGATGCACAACGCCTCCTGCATGGCCGGTATGGCCTTCGCCAACGCCTTCCTGGGCCTCAACCACTCCATGGCCCACAAGCTCGGCGCCTTCCATCACCTGCCCCACGGCATCGCCAACGCCGTCATCCTGACTCGCGTCATGCGCTACAACGCCGCCGAGGCTCCCGTCAAGATGGGCACGTTCTCTCAGTATCCTTACCCCAACGCGTTGCACAACTACGCCGAGATGGCCAAGTACTGCGGCATCGAGGGCAAGGACGACAAGGAGGTCTTCGAGAACTTCATCACGAAGCTCGAGGAGCTCAAGGACTTCATCGGTGTCAAGAAGACCATCGCCGACTACGGTGTTGACGAGCAGTACTTCCTCGACACCCTCGACGAGATGACCGAGCAGGCATTCAACGACCAGTGCACCGGCGCTAACCCGCGCTACCCGCTCATGAGCGAGATCAAGGAGCTCTACCTGGACGCCTACTACGGCCGCGAGCCTCAGGATTACGCCGTCTGCTAGTTCTAGCACGGTTTTAACGGCGGGGGTGCACGGGTGTTTCACACACCCCCGCCGTCGCTTCTATCGCATCGTTGAAAGGATGCAACCATGCTGCTACCCGATTCCAAGACCGAGCTCGTCCGTCGCGGCAACAAGGTCGTTTACGACCTGGGCGACAAGATCGTCAAGGTCTTTAACGAGACCAAGCCCGTCTCCGACGTGTTCAACGAGGCTTTGAATCTTGCCCGCATCAATGAGTGCGGCATCCGCAGCCCCAAGGCTCTCGAGGTTTCCCAGCTCGAGAACGCCAACGGCTGGGCGCTCGTGACCGAGAAGGTTCCGGGCACCACCCTTGCCGAGAAGATGACTGCCGAGCCCCAGCGCTTCGGTGAGTACCTCGAGATGTTCGTCGACCTCCAGATTGAGATCCACGGCTACACCTCCCCGCTGCTCAACCGTCAGCGCGACAAGTTCGCCCGCATGATCGACAGCCTCGATCAGCTCAATGCCACCACGCGCTACAACCTTCAGGAGCGTCTGGACGGCATGACCAAGGAGTTCAAGGTCTGCCACGGCGACTTCAACCCCTCCAACGTCATCGTCGGCGACGACGGCCAGCTCTATGTGTGCGACTGGGCACACGCTACCCAGGGCTCCCCTGCTGCCGACGTTGCCACCACCTACCTGCTCTTTGCCCTCAACAGCAAGGACCAGGCCGAGGCCTATCTGGAGCTCTACTGCGACCGCGCCGACATGCCCATGCAGGTCGTGCGTCAGTGGACGAGCATCGTCGCTGCTTCCGAGCTCGCTCGTAAGCGCAACGTGAACGATGAGTTCCTTAAGAACTGGATCGACGTCGTCGATTATCAGTAATATCTGAGCGATTCATTTCGCATCGGAGGCACAAAGGAAAAACCCCGCAGTTCATTGGCTTAACAGTGATAAGGAACTAATTTACTTATCAACTGTTAGCTGACGGTTTCCGGGGTGCATACGGACAAATCCCGTCTGATTTCTAACA
>JAXKFZ010000092.1:0-1977 GCA_036550635.1 Collinsella sp.
AGAGTCGATTAGAAATCGATGTCGGTGTCGTAGTAGCAGGCCTTGAGGATCTTCTCGAAGTCGGCAGCCTTGGTCTCACGCGGGTTCTCCGGCGTGCAGGCGTCGGTCTCGGCGTTCGCGGCGATCTCGGGCAGCTTGGCGAGGAACTCCTCCTCGGAAACCATCTGCGGGTTCTCGGCGTCGACCTTCACGCCACCATTCGCGTAATCCTTGATGGACTGCGGAATGTTGAGCTGGTCGTTGAGGTCGCGAATCTTCTGGACGAGCGCAGCGATGAGCTCCTCGTTGGTCTCGCCGGGAAGGTGCAGGATCTCCTTGGCCACGTAAGCGTAACGCTCGGCAGCACGCGGGTCCTTGGAGTTCCACTGGATGACCTTGCCCAGATACATGGCGTTAGCGGCACCGTGGATGATGTGACCGTTCTCAAAGGCTGCACCGGTCTTGTGAGCCATGGAGTGAACGATGCCGAGCAGGCCCGAGGAGAAGGCGATACCGGCGATGCACTGAGCCTCGTGCATGTGCTGACGGGCCTCATGGTCGCCAGCATAGGACTTGGGCAGCCACTCGACGATCTCGCGGATGCCGTGCAGAGCGTTGGCGTCGGTGAACATAGAGGCGCAGGTGGAAACGTAGGCCTCCATGCAGTGGGTCAGAGCATCCATGCCGGTGTGAGCGCACAGCTTGGCGGGCATGGTGTAGGTGAGCTCGGGGTCGACGATGGCGACATCAGGGGTGATGTTGAAGTCGGCCAGCGGGTACTTGATGCCCTTGGCGTAGTCGGTAATGACGGAGAACGCGGTGACCTCGGTAGCGGTGCCGGAGGTAGAGGAAATGGCGCAGAAGTGAGCCTTCTGACGCAGCTCGGGGAAGCTGAACGGCTGGATAATGTTGTCGAAGGACTCCTCGGGATACTCGTAGAAGACCCACATGGCCTTAGCAGCATCGATGGGCGAACCGCCGCCGATAGCAACGATCCAGTCGGGCTCGAAGTCGCGCATAGCGGCTGCGCCCTTCATGACGGTCTCGATGGAGGGATCGGACTCGACGCCCTCGAACAGCTTGACCTCCATGCCGGCCTCTTTGAGGTCGGCCTCAACGTCCTGCAGGAACCCGCCGCGGCGCATAGAGCTGCCGCCAGAAACGATGATGGCCTTCTTACCCTTGAGGTTCTTCACCTCGTGGCGAGCGCCCTCACCAAAGTACAGATCGCGAGGATTGGTAAAACGTCCCATACTGTGCCTCCTAAACAAGCCCCTCTTAGACTTGCGTATATAACGGAGCACCCAATTGGCTCCGTTAGGACCGGTTTGCGCGTTGCCGGCGATGACAATGCGCGATGTCTAAACGTCTCAACGCTCAGACAAACACTATTTTACCGTTCTGGTTGGTCAGTTATTCACCTAAAGCCGCCAATGATGAAACGTTTTTTCTATCCCTGAAGACCCTTGTGCGGCATTCATACTCCCAAGCTGGGCAAACGTTTTATCAAGGTTGACTACATATCCCGGGCAGGACCGTGCCCCTCCAAAATATGCACCGTTCGCCGCCAAAAATCGACCGTTTGCGGCACCGTGATACCACTCGGTCGTCCAAGGTGCCGACATTTGTGCGACATCCGTCTTCGTGGTGCAAAGGTGCAAGTCCAAGTGCGGCACCCCCGGTGTGCCACATGCGGGTAAACTAGAACCTTATATAGAAACATTTGAACCCTAACCGCAGCAAAGGAGGCCCCATGGCATTCGATCCCATTCAAGAGGATTGCCATCGCCTCGTTCTTGAGGCCTTGCGCCGTGACAATATCCCGCTCACCGACGGTGCCGCCGTAGAGCGTCTGATGGAACAATTCACCCGCAACCCCGCACCGCTCATCGTGCACGACCGCGACCGCGCCGGGCACCTCATTGCCAAGGTGGTCGAGGCTGTCGACTACCGCATTCCCTTTATCCCTGACGATACCCAGGCAGAGCAAGAAGAGGC
>JAXKFZ010000093.1:0-1748 GCA_036550635.1 Collinsella sp.
CATGTCAACGATCCTGAGCGAAGAGAAGGAATGGGCCGACGAAGCTAACGCCCGCCGCGCTCACGCTCGCATGATTGCCAATGCACTTGCCGTGCTAAGTGTTGTTGCGGCGGTGGCCTTTACCGGCACAATCGTTATGCTTAAGCTGCGCAAGCGCAAGCCCAAGCCGTTTTTCCAGGACGAATATTTCCGCGATGTGCCCTCGGCCGACCATCCCGCCGTGCTTTCGGCCCTTATGAGCTGGAACGAGGTGCCCGATCAGGCATATATCGCCACGCTCATGAAGCTCACTGACGACCGTGTGATCAAGCTGGAGCAGGCGACCGTGACCAAGGCCAAGAAGGGTCTGTTGGGGCGTGAAAAAGAAGAGCAGACGTATCGCGTGACGGTGAGCGATGCGGGCTGGAAGTCGGCCAAGGGCATTGACCACATGGTGCTCAAGGTCTTCTTTGCCGGTGCTAAGCCTGACGAGAACGGCGATCGCTCGCGCACGTTCGACGAGCTGCAGCACTACGTCAAACAGCACGCTACACCCGTGGGCGACAAGCTCGAGGACTATCAGAACACCGTTAAGGGCAAGCTGGCCGATAGCGAGTACGTTGCCTCTGACGGCATTGTTGCAATGGTGTTTTGCCTGGTTCTTGGTATCCTGGTTGCCTTTGTTCCCGTGGGATCCATCTTCTTTACCGATGGCGCACAGGCGAACATTACCGCCGCGGTTATCTCGGTGCCGATTGTGCTGGTGGGTATCGGCGTGGGCCTTACGTTCCGCCGCTTTACGCCGGAGGGCGCCGAGGTGGCGGCTCGCTGCAAGGCACTTAAGCATTGGCTCGAGGACTTCACGCGTCTAAAGGAAGCCGTCCCCGGCGATCTGGTGCTGTGGAACAAGCTGCTGGTGATGGGCGTTGCCCTGGGCGTTTCGAAAGAAGTGCTGCGACAGCTGGCCGAGGCCGTGCCTGCGGACCTGCGCAACAGCGACGATTTCTACGACAACTACCCCTGCTACTGGTGGTATTACCATCACTACGGCAACGAGTCTCCGCTCGATTCGTTTAACGATGTGTATCACGAGACCATCCGCGAGCTGGCTTCGAGTTCCGATAGCTCGAGCGGCGGTAGCGGCGGCGGCTTTTCCGGTGGCGGCGGTGGCGGCGTCGGCGGAGGCGGCGGCGGAACGTTCTAGCGAGCGCTTGCTTTGGGGTGGATCTTTCTGGGCGGTTGCCAGGGAAGATCCACCCCATTTTTGTGCATCGAAACGGGCTAAACTTTCCGTTGAGGACTTTCGCGTAAGGGGCAGTGGACAAAAAATGCCAAATATGAGTACTGTTGCTGCGTTGGTCACATATGTTTGCACATAATAACGGGCTCCTAATGAGAGTACTTCTCGTTAGGAGCCCATTTTATTGAACATTTGGGGAGCTACGTCAGCTCGCGCAGCTGGTCGTCATGCCTGCAAGCATCAAAAATGCCCCAAATCGCTGCTACTAAAAAGGTAACAGTACTCATATTTGATGTTTTTTGACCACGGCTATCTACAAACCCCCTAGGCCACTCATTGGGGACAGACTTAAATGACCAGGTGTGGCTGCCGAGGCTAGGCTGTTAGGTCGAGTTCGTAGAGGAAGCTTTCGCGCGGCATGTCGTGGCGGCGCTCTTCGCGGTTGGCGCGGTGCGTGGCCGTGCGCTTAAAGCCGTGCAGCTCGTAGAACTTCCACGAGCAGTTGGAGTCGGTGTACAGGTGCGCCCTC
>JAXKFZ010000094.1:0-13619 GCA_036550635.1 Collinsella sp.
AGGCGCTCGACCTGGGCGTTCTCGATTGCCAGGTGCTCGACCTGCGCGACGAGTTCTCCGATGAGTTCCTGACCAAAGCCATCGCCGCAAACTCCATGTACGAGAATAAGTATCCGCTGCTCTCCGCCCTGTCTCGCCCGCTGCTTGCCAAGAAGCTTGTTGAGGTCGCCCACGAGTTTGGCGCGACCTACGTCGCCCACGGCTGCACTGGCAAAGGTAACGATCAGGTCCGTTTTGAGGCCGCCGTCAAGGCCCTCGACCCCGAGCTCAAGGTTATCGCCCCGGTTCGCGAGTGGGACCTGAAGTGCCGTCCCGACGAGGTCGCCTATGCCCACGCCCACAACGTGCCGGTTCCCGAGGGTGCCAACGACAACCCCTACTCCATCGACGACAACCTGTGGGGTCGCGCCATCGAGTGCGGTCACCTGGAGGACCCTTGGAATGAGCCGCTCGATGACGCTTGGGTTATGACCAAGAACCCCGAGGACACGCCTGACACCCCGACCTATACCGAGATCGAGTTTGAGGCCGGCAAGCCTGTCGCCGTCGACGGCAAGAAGATGAAGCTCTCCGAGATCGTCATCGCCCTCAACAAGATTTCGGGCGACAACGGCTTTGGCCGTCTTGACCTGGTCGAGGATCGTCTGGTGGGCCTCAAGAGCCGCGAGTGCTATGAGGTTCCCGGCGCCCTGACGCTCATCACCGCCCACAAGGCGCTCGAGGACATCTGCGTCGAGGGCGACCTGCTCAAGACCAAGATCAAGCTCGAGCAGGATTGGGCCACCGCCGTGTACAACGGCCAGTGGTACAGCCCGCTCAAGAACGCGCTCGACGCCTTTATGGCCGATACCCAGAAGTTCGTGACCGGCACTGTCCGTCTGAAGTTCTTTAAGGGCAACTGCCATGTCGTCGGCCGCAAGAGTCCCTTCAGCCTCTACGACTACGGCCTGGCTACCTACGACCGCGACACCACGTTTGACGAGAAGGCCAGCGCCGGCTTTATCGAGATCGATACGCTGTCGCTCAAGACGTGGGCCAAGGTCCAGGGTCCCAGCTCTGCTGCCGCTCAGGCTTAAGTCTTCCTTCCCTTGGTATCCGCGCGGCCCATCCGCGTGATACATAACGGGCGCATGGGGTCCCTACCTTTCGTTATGCTTGCTGACACTTCTTAACATCGGTGGCCCCTACGTTCCGCCCGCAGATATGATGCCGCGACTGCGGCTGAGTCCGAGCCCCGCCGGGGTTGTCCGGCGGGGCTCCTTCTATCAATTTGGCGGCTCTGCGCCTATATATATGAGGAGTATCCATTATGTTCAATGCTATTGCGCATGCTTTGCTTGCCCTCGCGCCTGAGATCGATGCTGCAAAGGTCGAGGATGTCCCTATGAGCCTGAAGGCCTGGATCGATGGTTCGCAGGGCAACATCCGGAGGGAGACGTTGGGCGCCAAGTGCATGGTGCGTCACTTCTTTGCAAATTAGCCACATGGCCCCGCGCGCGGCAGGGAGTGTGTAAAACTAGCGGTTGATAAATCGCTTTAGCGACAGGGCACATTGCTTTGGACGCTTGTTTTGGTATTTGGAGAAAGGAGACGGTTCCATGGCTCTTTGGGGCGGTCGTTTTGAGGCGGGCGTGGCCGAGGTCACGCAGGAGTTTGGCGCGTCGCTGCCGGTCGACAAACATCTCTATAAGCAGGATATCGCCGGCTCTAAGGCGCATGCCAAGATGTTGGCCGCCCAGGGCATCATCAGTGCCGAGGACGAGCAGGCGATTGCCAAGGGCCTGACCGGAATCGAACAGGATATCGATGCCGGCAACTTTACCTTCGACATCAACGATGAGGACATTCATATGTCCATCGAGAGCGAGCTGACGCGTCGCATCGGCGAGGCTGGCAAGCGCTTGCATACTGGGCGTTCGCGCAACGACCAGGTGGCGACCGATACGCGCCTGGGCGTCAAGGCGCTGGCCAAGGAGCTCATGGAGGCCAATCTTGAGCTGCGCCATGTGCTGGTGGATGCGGCCAAGAAGTACGACAAGGTGATTCTGCCGGGCTACACGCACATGCAACATGCTCAGCCCGTGCTGCTGTCGCATCACCTGCTGGCGTATTCCTGGATGTTCGCGCGCGACTTTACGCGTTTGAAGGCCGCCTTTGATGCTGCCGACAACTGCCCGCTGGGTGCCGCTGCGCTTGCCGGTACGAGCTATCCGCTCGATCGCCAGATGACGGCTGCCGAACTTGGCTTTGCGGGCGTGATCCCCAACTCGCTCGATGCCGTTTCCGACCGTGATTTTCTGCTCGATCTGCATTACGCCGGATCCGTCATGGCGATGCACCTGTCGCGTCTTTCCGAGGAGATCGTACTGTGGTCGAGCTCCGAATTTGGCTTTATCACGCTTTCCGACTCGTACTCCACTGGCTCGTCCATCATGCCGCAGAAGAAGAACCCCGACTTTGCCGAGCTTATCCGCGGCAAGAGCGGTCGCGTGTACGGCAACCTGGTGCAGCTGCTGGTAACCATGAAGGGCCTGCCGCTTGCTTATAACAAGGACTTGCAGGAGGACAAGGAGGGCGCGCTCGATACCGCCCATACGCTCATGCAGTGCCTGTCCGTTATGGCCGGAATGATTTCGACTTGGACCGTCAACGAGGATGCCATGGCGCGCGAGTGCGGCGTGGGGCACCTTGCCGCCACCGATGTTGCCGATTACCTGGCCAAGCGTGGCCTGCCGTTCCGCGAGGCACATGCCGTGGTGGGCCATCTGGTCCTGATGTGCGAGAAGCGCGGCTGCAATCTTGAGGACCTGCCGTTTGAGGTGTTCCAGGAGGCAAGCCCGCTCTTTGAGCGCGACATTACCGAGGCGCTCGATATCCCGTCGATTGTCGCCGCGCGCACGACCGAGGGCGGCACCGCTCCTGCCGCCGTTGCCGTGCAGTTGCAGCGTGCCGAGGCACAGCTCGTGGCTGACGAGGGCGTGTTTGGATCGCTGACCAAGGTCGTCGAGATGGGTCACGGGGCAAAGTAGAGGTTTGGCTGAAGCCGTTTTGGCCATGTATTGATAAATCGTTTTCGCTTTACGGGCGCCTGCTGATGTGGGAGCCCGTATTTTGTTGCTATGGGGGAGGGGCTTGTCGAGAACTTCTGTAGGACCTTTGGGCAGGTTGTGAAGGGGATACGTTCGCGGGCGGCAACCGACCGCCTGCTCTGTTCGGCGCGGTTGATGGGCGGTCGGATGGTACTCTAATCGGGCTTCGAAACAGAAGTGACACATATGGAGCGCTTTAATAAATTGCAACGTTTCAATAAACAGCTTTTTGTTTAACTGCAGCTAAAACTCTGTTACGATGCAGTCCAGGCGGGTGCCGGAATGGGACTTGGGCACGCGCGAACCTACTTGAAAGGCTACTTTTATGGCTATCGAGAAGACCTTCATCATGATTAAGCCCGACGCCGTGCGCGACCGCAAGATCGGCGAGATCGTTGCTCGCATTGAGCGCAGCGGCCTTGTCATCGAGCGCATGGAGATGACCACGCTCGAGCGCGCTACCGTCGAGGAGCACTACGCCCATCTGGCCGACAAGCCCTTCTTTGGCGGTCTCTGCGACTTTATGACGAGCGGTCCGGTCGTCAAGATGGTCGTTTCCGGTCTCTCCGCTGTTGCTAAGATGCGCACCCTCATGGGCGCTACCAACCCGCTTGAGGCTGCTCCTGGTACCATCCGCGGCGACTTTGCCGTCGATGTCAACGCCAACGTGATCCACGGCTCCGACTGCCTGGAGAACGCCGAGATTGAGATCAAGCGCTTCTTTGGCTAAACCAGCTTTGACTCCTTAAAGCTGTTAGCGTGTGGCTTGGGCGCCGCGGAACTCCATCCGCGGCGCCCTTTTATTCCAAAATCTATGCAGGGGCCCGCTCGGACATGTGTTCCGAGCGGGCCCCTGCTGTTAGCTTGTGGCACTGAATAGTTTAGGCTTCGTCGACGATCTTAAGGGCGCGCGTGTGATCGATCTCGTTGAGGAGGTTAACGCGACGCTCGTGACGACCGCCCTCAAACTCGGCGTCGAGCCACTCGTCGACGATCATCTTGGCGAGCTCGGAGCCCACGACGCGGGCGCCAAAAGCGAGCACGTTGGTATTGTTGTGCATGCGGGAGAGCTTGGCGCTGAAGGGCTCGGAGCACACGACGGCGCGTACGCCCTCGACCTTGTTGGCAGCCAGGCTGATACCGACGCCGGTGCCACAGATCAGGATGCCTAGATCGACGTCGCCGTTGGCAACGGCCTTACCCACCTTGTAGCCGGCGATGGGGTAGTCAAAGCTCTCGGAGGTGTCGGTGCCAAAGTTCACGACCTCGCAGCCGCGCTCCTTCAGGTGCTCGGAGATGATGTTCTTGAGCTCGACGGCGGCGTGGTCGTTACCGATACCGATCTTCATGGATAGTTCCTCTCTGGTCTGTGCGGCGAGATTGCTAAAGGTTTTACCGCGTTCGACTGCATGATAGCGCGACTTTTGTGTAAACGCTTGGGCGTTTTTTGGTCAAACGCTTTAGCATGCAACAAGACCGGTTTCTCATGAATGAATGCCGTCAGTTTGCGCCTGAATGCCGTCTACCGGAACCTGGGTTGCGGTTTTTGATGCATTGTTATCAAATAAAAGAGCTAATTATTATTGAGAGCCCAGCCCGTTATACAAGTAGGAGATACCTATGCCTGCCGATTCCCTTCGTGATGCCGCGTTTTGCGATGTTTTGAACCGCGAACTTGTTTGTGCACTCGGCTGCACCGAGCCCATTGCCGTTGCTTATGCAGCGGCGCTGGCGAGCCAGACGCTCGGTTGCGAACCCGATCATATGGATGTTGCCTGCTCGGGCAACATCATCAAGAACGTCAAGAGCGTGACCGTGCCCAACTCGGGCGGTATGCACGGTATTGAGGCCGCGGCCGTGCTGGGTGCCGTGGGCGGCGACGCCAAGAGCGCGCTCGAGGTGCTCGAGAGCGTCGATGACGCGGACCGCGCCCGCGTGGCCGAGCTGCTTGCCGATGCGGACTACTGCGATGTGTCGCTTGTCGAGGGTGTGCCCAACCTCTACATCAAGGTGACTGCGACGGCCGGGGGCCATACCGCGGTCGTCGAGATTACCGATCACCACACTAATGTCACGTGCCATACGCTCGACGGTATTCCGGTATGCGGTAAGTCGGCGGGGGAGTGCGCCGCCTGCGCCGAGCGCGTGGTGGCCGAGCGTGCGGCAGATAACGCCGACACGCCCATGTCGATCGAGACCATCATCGACTTTATCGAGGACGGTGACATTGAGGACGCCCGCGCTGCCGTTGAGCGTCAGATTGAGCTGAATGGCGCGATCAGTGCCGAGGGTCTCGCGCACGCTTGGGGCGCCGAGGTGGGCCGTACGCTGCTGGGTGCTCGTGCCGATGACGTCGCCTGCCGCTCCCGTGCCCGTGCGGCCGCCGGGTCCGACGCCCGCATGAACGGTTGCGCGCTGCCGGTCGCCATTGTGTGCGGCTCGGGCAATCAGGGCATTACCTGCGCATTGCCCGTCATGGAGTATGCCGAGTACCTGCGTTGCGACCACGAGCGCCTGGTGCGCGCCGTGATGCTGTCCGATCTTATCGCCGTGCATATCAAGAGCTATATTGGTGCGCTTTCGGCGTTTTGCGGTGCTATTTGCGCTGCGTGCGGCGCCGGCGCTGCGATTACCTGGCTGTGCGGTGGCACGCGCGAACAGATTGGCGCGACCGTCTCGAACACGCTCGGTAACGTGGGCGGCATCGTGTGCGACGGCGCCAAGGCGAGCTGTGCCGCCAAGATCTCGGCTGCCGTCGATGCGGCGATTCTGGGCCATGATATGGCCATGCAGGGTCGCGGCTTCCGCGCCGGCGAGGGCCTGATCCAAGATACCGTTGAGCAAACAATCGCCAGTATGGGCTACGTAGGCCGCGTGGGCATGAAGGACACCGACATCGAGATCCTCAACATCATGATCGGCAAAACCCAGGTGTGCTAGTTACGCGGTTTTACCAAACCGCGTAACCAGTCGACGCTGCAAATGCCCCTAAGCGGCAATCTGCCTTTCAATCGTCGGGCATGGCCAGAAGGCCTATGCCCTCCTCTTTCAAGGCACATTGCTCGCTTAGGGGCATTTTCGCTGACTTGTGCTCAACCTGCGGCGATATTTGGTTTGGAGCGAGGGGTCCTACGACAGTTCGTCGGCTACTTGGTGTTCGTAGAAGGCTTCGATTACGGCGTTAAAGTCGCGGGCGAAGTCTTCCATGGTTCCGCGCCAGGTGGCTCGGCTGGGCTTGCCCTGGCCCACAAAGGCGGTTTGGATGCCGCAATCGGGGGACGGGAAGTCGCGTTTGGGATCGTTGCCAACCATAAGGACCTCGTGCGGCTCGAGCCCCATCACCTGAAGCTGCTCTAGATAGTAGGTGGCATCGGGCTTGCAGCGGGTGGTGTTTCCCATGTGTGTGACGAGCTCAAAGGGAGCGTCGGCCAGGTCGCCCCAACCCATGCGGCACTCGATGGCGCCCTGGGGAAAGCTGGGGTTGGTAAAGAGCGCGCAGCGCAGCCCTGCGTCCTGTACGGCCTGGAGCGCGGCGTGCGCGCCCGGCATGGCGTGGGCGTTAATGACCTCGTCGTTCTTGTACGGAAGAACTTCGCGGTCATAGTAGGTAAACGCCTCGTAGATGAGGGGATCGGAGAGGCAGATCCCGCATCGGCGCTCGACCTCTTCTTGGTAAAACTCAAGATTGGTGTGGTTGTCCGTGCCGCTGCGGCGATTGGCGTTGAGGTCGACCAGGATGGTGCCGAGGCGCGCCATCGTGCCACCGCGGCTGCGGCGCCCGATATCCGCGAGCATCGAAGAGACATCCTTAAAATAGCGAAGGATGAACGCGTTGAGGTTGATGCTAAGAAGCGTCTCGTCCATATCGAAAACGACTGCTTTGAGCACGCGGGCACCTTTCTCGTAAATTTGATCTAGAGTCGTTGGCTCCGGATACTTTACCCCAAAGCCGAATGCCTGGCTGGTTATCGTCAAGTTGCGGAGACGTGTGTTCATAAGATTACGAAAAAGTCTCCACACGAGTAAAAAATCGCAGTTCACGCTTGAAATCGAACTCATTTCCCCGTAACCTATACGAACGTGATTGCATAAGCGTCACATTAGTATCTGTCGGCTCCCGAGTGTTCCTAAACGTTGTGTGCTTGTCGCACCCTTCTGTAGGTCCTAGCAATCGGGGCCCCGTAGTTCGAAAGGGGTCCACCTTTGAGTGAGATTCAGAACTCGTCCATTTTCTCTCTTGACGATGTCAACGAGGAGGAGATGAACAACCTCATCGACGGTACGATTACCGACTTTGATGAGGGCGATCTCGTTAACGGCACTGTCGTTAAGATCGAGCATGACGAGGTGCTCGTTGACATCGGATTCAAGTCCGAGGGCGTTATCCCGGTCCGCGAGCTGTCCATCCGCAAGGACGCTAACCCTGCAGACATCGTTGCACTCGGTGATCCCATCGAGGCTCTGGTTCTCCAGAAGGAGGACAAGGACGGTCGTCTGGTCCTGTCCAAGAAGCGTGCCGAGTACGAGCGTGCTTGGAACCGCATCGAGGAGAAGTTCAACTCCGGCGAGAACGTCGAAGGCGAGGTTATCGAGGTTGTCAAGGGCGGCCTGATCCTCGACATCGGCCTGCGTGGCTTCCTGCCTGCTTCCCTCGTCGACCTCCGTCGCGTCAAGGACCTCACCTCCTACATGGGCACCCGCATCGAGGCCCGCGTTATCGAGATGGACCGCAACCGCAACAACGTCGTCCTCTCCCGTCGCGTCGTGCTCGAGGAGTCCCGTAAGGCCGAGCGCTCCGAGATCCTGTCCAAGCTCAAATCTGGCATGCGTCTTCAGGGCACCGTTTCCTCCATCGTCGACTTCGGCGCCTTCGTCGACCTCGGCGGCATCGACGGCCTCATCCACATCTCCGAGCTCTCCTGGAACCACGTCAACCATCCTTCCGAGGTTGTCAAGGTCGGCCAGGAGGTCGAGGTCGAGGTTCTCGACGTCGATCTCAACCGCGAGCGCATCTCCCTGGGTCTCAAGCAGACCACCGAGGATCCGTGGCGTGCACTGGTCAAGAAGTACCCCGTCGGCGCTATCGTCGAGGGCACTGTGACCAAGCTTGTCCCGTTCGGCGCTTTCGTCGACCTGGGCGAGGGCATCGAGGGCCTGGTTCACATCTCCGAGATGGCCAACAAGCACGTCGATCAGCCTTCTCAGGTCACCCACGTGGGCGACAAGGTTCAGGTCAAGGTCATGGAGATCGACCTCGACCGTCGTCGTATCTCCCTGTCCATGAAGTCCGCTGCTGAGACTCTGGGCGTCGAGATCGAGGTTACCCCGCTGCCTTCCGAGAAGAAGGACGAGGAGACCGACGCCGAGTAAATCGGTTTGACGATCACTTGTTTTAAGGGATCCGTCCGCAATGGACGGGTCCCTTTTTTTTCATTTGCTGCTGAGGTGCGCGATGCTGCCCGGGCTGTCCACAGGCTATTGGGTTGTCAGTGCATGAAAAATGCCGACATCCCGCCTCGGGGAGGAGGCGGGAACACACCGAGTAGACGGAGGGGTGTGGAGCGCGGTCGCGTCTCGACTGACGACGTTGCCCATCGACAGGACCATTGTAGCGCATGGCGGTTCTTGGTTTATCGTGTCGAGCGTTTGCGTTGTGCCATTGCCTGCGGCAACGGTGTGTTACACTCTTGCACTGCTGAGTGGGCCAGACGGTCGCGCGATGTGCTGCTTGCAGCACGCGTGAGGAAAGTCCGGGCTCCAGAGGGCGGGATGCCGGCTAACGGCCGGGCGGAGTGATCCGACGGAAAGCGCCGCAGAAAAGAAGACTCCCACCTGCGCCGCAAGGCGTAAAGGGAAAAGCTGAAACGGTGGTGTAAGAGACCACCAGCGTCGTGGTAACACGGCGGCTTGGCAAGCCCCATCCGGAGCAAGCGCGAATAGGAACGCTATGGGCCGGCCCGGTCCGCGTTCGGGTAGCGTGCGTGGAACTGCACGGTAACGTGCAGACAAGATAAATGACCGTTCACGACAGAACCCGGCTTATCGGCCCACTCAGCACTTTGTTGACGCTGCGAACCCGTCAGCGCGGCAATCTGCCTTTCAAGCCTTCGGGCATGACCATAAGGTCAATGCCCTTGTCTTTCAAGGCACCTTGCTCGCGCTGACGGGTTCTCGCTTTCGACGGCGTCAGCTGGCCGATTTGGCGCTCATTCGTCGGTCGCCGCCATAAGGCGTGCTCCCTCCTCTTTCGGGCCAAATCGACTCAGCTGACGCCGTCTCGCTGTTGGTGACGGTATCATTGGCGTTTCCGTTCTTGTTGGCGAGGTCAACGGTGCTGTCTTTGCCGTATTATTGAGGCTGTTTGTTGCTGCGCTTTATTTTGTTGAGGGGCTTTGTTGGACAGCTATTTTACTCTGCAATCGAATATTGAGGTTTCGGGCGAATTTGTGGACCGCAAGAGCCGGTTTATTGCCCAGCTGGTCCATATTGAGTCCGAGGATGAGGCGAATGCCTTTATCGAGACCGTTCGCAAACGTCATTACGACGCTCGACACAATGTTCCCGCGTGGATTTTGGTCGATGGACGCGAGCGTCAAAGCGATGACGGTGAGCCGAGCCGCACGAGCGGTATGCCGACGCTCGAGGTGTTGCGCGGCGCGGGGCTCAAAAATGTTTGCTGCGTAGTGACGCGCTATTTTGGTGGCACGCTGTTGGGGCCTGGTGGCTTGGTACGCGCCTATACCGCGGCGACGCAAGCGGCGGTGGCCGCGGCTCGGGAGGCCGGGCAGATCGTCGAGATGACGAGCGTCGTGCCTGTTGACGTGCATGTGGCCTATCCGCAGTATGAGCAGGTGCTTCGCTTGGCGCAGGATTCGGGTGCCAAGGTTTCGGATACCGATTACGCGGATGCCGTGACACTTCACTTGGTGTTTAAGGCGGGGGAGCAGGAGTCTTTTTGCGCCAGGATGCGCGAGCTTATGGCGGGGCGCGAGGAGATCGAGGTCGGTGCTCGCGTATTTGCCGAGTTCTAACGGCGACGGCCGGCGTGCTTTTGGATGGATCCCAAGCGCGCCGGCCGTCGTTTTTCTGTGCTGCCGTTTACTCGGCGAGCTGCTTTAGTACATCACAGGCGATTTCGACGGCATCGTCGATGCAGCCGGGGCAGCTGCGAAGCGGACCCTTGTCCGATCCGATGCCCTTGAGCGTGCCGCAGACGGTCGTCGTGTTCTTCTCGCCAAAACGCTTGGCGATTTCGCGCGACAGCTTGTAGGTCTGGCCCTTGGTCTTGGGGTTTTCCATGCCGTCGCTCATCACGAAGCCCATGATGGCCACGGCGCCCGAGATGGCGCCGCAGGTTTCGGTCATGCCGCCCATGCCGGCACCAAAGCCCTCGGTGAGGGTAAAGGCGATCTGGGGGTCGAGTCCGACGGCAGGCGCGAGGGTGCAGGCGACGGCCTGGGCGCAGTTAAAGCCGCGGGCGTGGTATTCGGCAGCCTGAGCCTGACAGGCGTTGATGTCGAGCTGGGCCGTATCGATTTGCTTCATCGTTGTCTCCTTGGTTACGGTGTACTCGCCTATGGTACCCGTGACGGTGCATGTAATCATCGAGAGCTTCATGTATGCCTCATTTTTATCTATCGAGCAAATGCCCAAGGCTTGAGATAAAACCCTTGATTAATTAGTCCCATAACCTACCTTTGGGATGGGTTGAGAGGGGTGCAGGGTAGCGGTATCGTGAACCGAATAAAACTAAAACCCAGGCAAGGGAGCAAGATATGAGCGAGCAGACTATCGGTACCACATGTGTTCAGGGCGGCTACCGCCCGGGTGACGCGGAGCCGCGCCAGGTGCCTATCTACCAGTCCACCACGTGGAAGTATGATACGTCCGAGCATATGGGCAAGCTGTTTGACCTGGAGGAGTCCGGTTACTTCTACAGCCGCCTGCAGAACCCCACGTGCGATCTGGTTGCTGCCAAGATCTGCGAGATGGAGGGCGGCACCGCTGCGATGCTCACGAGCTCGGGCATGGCTGCGAACTTCCTCGCCATCTTTAACGTCGCCGGTGCCGGTGATCACGTGGTTGCGTGCTCTGCCATCTACGGCGGCACCTACAACCTGCTGGCTCACACTATGGGCCGCATGGGCCTGACCTGCACGTTCGTCGCACCCGACTGCACCGATGAGGAGCTGGAGGCCGCTTTCCAGCCCAACACCAAGCTCGTCTTTGGCGAGACCATCGCTAACCCCGCGCTTGCCGTGCTCGATATTGAGCGCTTTGCCAAGGCCGCGCACGACCACGGCGTGCCGCTGATGGTCGACAACACCTTCCCGACGCCCGTGATGTGCCGTCCCTTTGAGTGGGGCGCCGACATCGTCACGCATTCCACCACCAAGTACATGGATGGTCACGCGGCCTACCTGGGCGGCGTGATCGTTGATCACGGTCAGTTTGACTGGATGGCCCATGCGGACAAGTTCCCGGGTCTCACCACGCCCGACGAGAGCTACCACGGCGTGACCTATGCCGAGAAGTTCGGCCGCGAGGGCGCCTTTATTACCAAGGCTACCGCGCAGCTCATGCGCGACCTCGGCCCCATGCAGAACCCGCAGGCGGCGTTCTTCCTGAACAGCTCGCTCGAGAGCCTGCACGTGCGTATGCCGCGCCATTGCGAGAACGGTCTGGCGGTCGCCAAGTTCCTGCAGGGCCACCCCAAAGTGCGCTTCGTGAGCTATCCGGGCCTAGAGGGCGACAAGTACTACGACATGGCTCAGAAGTACATGCCCAACGGTACCTGCGGCGTCGTGAGCTTTGGCTTTACCGGTGGTCGTGCGGCGGCCGAGACCTTTATGAAGAGTCTTAAGCTCGCCCAGATTGCCACGCACGTGGCCGATGCCCGCACCTGCTGCCTGCACCCGGCAAACGCCACCCATCGCCAGATGAACGACGAGGAGCTCATCGCCTGCGGCATCTCCGCCGATATGGTGCGCCTGTCGTGCGGCCTTGAGGATACGGCCGATTTGATTGCCGACCTTGAGCAGGCACTCGAGCAGTGCTAGGCTAGCGTGCGTGCGAGGCGTGGGACGGCTTTTCGGCTGACGACGTCCTCATAGTTCCGATTCCGTAGGCGGGACCCCGATCGTGTCCGTTTGTAGGCGATTGGGGTCCCGTTTTTGCGTTGCACGATAGAAAGGATATACATGGAGAAAACTGCCGAGCAGCTGCGCCGCGAACACATTGCCCTAGAGGGCGACACCCACGGTAAGAATAAATGGGCGATTCTGTTCACCGTGCTCGTCATGACCTTTATGGCGTGTCTGGATGCGAGCATCGTGACGGTGGCGCTCCCAGTGATGCAAAAGGAGCTGGGGGTGGGTCTCGACCGCATTCAGCTCGTGAGCTCGGTGTATCTGCTCGCGACGTGCGTCGCCATGCTGCCGTTTGGCCGCTTGGGCGATGTGCGCGGCAAGGTGAATGTGTTCCAGCTTGGTGTAATCGTCTTTACGGGTGGCTCGTTGCTTTGCGGGCTTTCGGCTTCGCTCGAGGTGCTTATCTTGGCGCGTTCCGTGCAGGGCATTGGCTGTGCCGCCGCGATGGCCAACAATATGGGCATCATCACCGAGTCGTTTCCGGCGCGTGAGCGCGGCCGTGCCATGGGCATTCTGGCGACCTTTGTGGCTCTTGGCATGATGTGCGGCCCCGTGCTCGGCGGCGTGCTGGTGGCGAGCTTTCCCTGGGAGAGCATCTTCCTTATCAATCTGCCCATTGGCGTAATCTCGTTTATCGTGGGACTCTATACGCTGCCGCATGTGAAGCCGGAGGCTGGCGAACGCCCTATGCCGTTGACAGAGGCGGCGCGTCGCTGCTTTGCGAGCTCGGCTTTCACGATTAACCTGGCTTGCATGCTTATCGTGTTCGTGGGTATCGGTGCCTCCGAGTTTGTGCTGCCGTTCTACTTTCAGGATGCCCACGGCTTTAGCTCCGATATCTCCGGCCTGTTGTTTTTGGCGATGCCGGTCGTGAATGCCTTTGTGGGCCCGCTTTCGGGCTCGGTGTCCGACCGTGTTGGTTGTGAAGCGCCCACGGCCGTTGGCCTGGGCGTGTACGTGTGCGGTCTCTTTGCGGTGAGCACGCTTGACGAGCACTCTTCCATCTTGATGATTGTGTGCTGCGTCGCGTTTATGTCGTGCGGCACGTCGATCTTCCAGAGTCCCAATAATTCGCTGTATATGGGTTCGGCTCCGCGTGAGGCGCTTGGCTTTGCGGGCAGCTTGAGCAGCTTAGCGCGCTATGCGGGCATAGCGCTGGGTATTACGGCGGCGTCGCGCATCCTGTATGGACAGACGAGCGCGGCGATGGGCAAGACGGTCACGAGCTATGTGGCGGGTCGTCCGGACGTGTTCCTCTTTGGCTTCCGTTTGGTATTCTACGTGCTGATGGCCGTTGCTACCGTGGGCTTTGCGCTCACATTGGTACGTTTGGTGAGGACGCGCACCCGGCATTAGCGTGTTGGGAGGCTGTCTGCCACGA
>JAXKFZ010000095.1:0-9252 GCA_036550635.1 Collinsella sp.
GACCGCATAGCAGCCCATGTCATATAGACAGCCGCCCTGCAACGGATCAAGCAGATAGCCCGAAGGAGACTCGCCGTAATCGAGCTTTTGCACGCTTTCAATCGAGACAATACGGCCAAGCTCACCCGACGCAAGCAAGTCTTTCACGCGAGTGCGCATCGGGCAAAACCGATTCTTCATCGCCTCCATAAACAGCACGCCGCGCTCGCGAGAGGTGGAGACAATCGAGAGAGCCTCTTCCACACTCAAAACGGCCGGCTTTTCGCACAACACGGCCTTTCCGGCGCGCAGCGCGCGACAGGCCCAACGCGTATGCATGCCATGCGGAAGAGCCAAGTAGATTGCGTCGACATCGGGGTCGGCAATCAGCGCGTCATAAGCCGCATCGCCGTTATCGTCGACCGAGGCATGGCCATGCGCAGCATCGATCGAAAACGCTCGGCAAAATTCCTCGACATGTGCAGGAGTGCGGCCGGCCGCAGCCACCAGCCGTGCCCCGTCGGCCTTCTTAAGCGACGATGCAAATCGATGAGAAATGTACCCAGCGCCCAAAATGCCCCAACGAACCTCACGCGAATCATTACGTAAACCTCGGTCACCCACGATAGCCTCCCATCAGTTGCGGCGAAATAGTTCCTGCTATCGCCCTATTCTGCCGCAAACAGGAACTATTCCATCACAAGATATAAAAGGGTCATGAGGAGCGTGTTTTGCCGAAGACTTTAAGCATGGCCGTTACGGGGCCCGGCTGGAAGCGTCGGCGCACGTCATCGAGACGCTCGGGGATATCGATATGCTGCGGGCAGTGGCGCGCGCATTTGCCGCACTTGACGCAATTGCTCACCAGCTTGGCCTCGCTTGTGCGCACCGCGCTCGCCGTAAAGTACTGCGATAGACCCGTAAACCAGCTGTGCGCATAGCTTGCGTTGTAGGCGGCAAAACATCCAGGGATATTGATGCCCTTGGGACATGGCATGCAATAGCCGCATCCCGTGCAGGGCACGCGATTCGATTTTTCAAACTCCGTCAGCACGTGCGCGATGGCATCGAGCTGAGTAGCTGTCATCGAATCCGGCAGGGCCCGATCGGCCAACGCCGCGTTCTCATCCACCTGCGCGGTATCGGTCATACCCGAAAGCAGCATCGTCACCTGAGGATGATTCCAGACCCACGAAAGACCCCAGGCGGCAGGAGTGCGCAAATGCGGGTCACGGGCACTATCGAGCACAGCGCGGGCCCGTGGCGGCAGCTTGCCCGCTAAACGCCCGCCCAGCAGCGGCTCCATCACAAACACCGCGAGACCTCGCTCGGCGGCGGCCATGAGCCCCGCTGTTCCCGCCTGATATCGCTCTCCAGCGTAATTGTACTGGATCTGGCAAAAGTCCCACTCATATGCATCGAGCATCGTCAGGAAATCCGCCGCGCTGCCGTGGTACGAAAAACCAATCTGGCGAATACGCCCCGCCGCCTTTTGACGAGCGATCCAGTCCTCAATGCCCAACGCCACCACACGTTCCCACTGGGCGGGCGAGGTAATGTTGTGCATGAGGTAATAGTCGATATGGTCGGTCCGCAGGCGGCGCAATTGCTCGTCGAAGAACCGGTCGAAATCCTCCGCACACTTGCTCGAAGCATGCGGCAACTTGGTCGCCAGCAACACCCGGTCACGCAGCCCCAATCGCTCAAGCGACGCACCCACACAAGCCTCGTTGCCGGGATAGAGATAGGCCGTGTCCAGGTAGTTAATCCCCTGCTCCACCGCACGGAAGATGATGGCGTCGGCAGTCTTCGCATCCGGGCGTCCCGGCGCACCGGGAAACCTCATGCAGCCCAGCCCCAACGCCGAGATACGGTTGCCGCTTTTGGGGTCAACGCGATATTGCACGGCCCCTCCCCTCCCATCGAAGCCCTGACAAGGCGAAACAAACCCGTCACGTCATCGAAACACATCGGAATCGCAATCGAGAACGTATCGTAACGCAGCAGAAATCAGGCCGTCACGGCACCGCTTTAACATCAGCAAAAAGCCCGATGAAAGGAGACGAGCGTGACCACACGCGAGGACGCCTACCCCTACCCCGGCGAGCAATACATCCTCTCGGTCGACCGCTATCAGATCGAAGTCATGGACCATCTAAACGAGCTTCCAGCCACGGGTGCCGTCATCTTCTGCACCTTCCCCAAGGTCCGCGATGGCGTCGGATACCCCGCCCGCGTCTTTGCGGTCTGCCCCGCAGTGTAACGTCCAGGCAAACGTTTCTTTTTTATAACAGCCGCCCCGCGCACCCATCAATCACCCCGGCAGCATACAATCCATCAGGCGCCCCTTACGCGGGCGCCTTTTATATGGGGAGATGATTCACATGCAGATCAACAAGGTTGCCTTTATCGGCAAGGGCGGCGTCGGCCTGCTCTACGGCAGCATGATTGCCAAGGCCCTCGGCAATGACGCCGTCGAATACGTTATGGATGACGCCCGTTTTGAGCGTCACGCGGGCGATGCGCTCACCGTCAACGGAAAGCCTTGCGATCTCACGTCCGTCCGCGCCAGCGAGGCGACACCCGCCGATCTGGTCATCCTGACGGTCAAGACCACCGGTCTCGACCAAGCACTCAAGACTATGGAGCGTGTCGTGGGACCCAACACGCTCATCGCCTCGCTGTGCAACGGCATTACGAGCGAGCAAAAGATTGCCGAACGCTTTGGCTGGAAGCATACCGTTCTTGGTATCTGCCAGGGCATGGACGCCGTGTTCCTCAACGGCGCGCTCACCTTTACCAATGCGGGCGAGATCCGCTTTGGTGCAGCCGCCGGCACCAAGCCCGCAACCGTTACCGCTATCGACGAGCTCTACACGCGCTGCGGCATCGCCCATACCGTCGAGAGCAACATTGCGCACCGCATGTGGGCCAAACTCATGCTCAACGACGGCATCAACCAGACCTGCATGGCTTACGGCGGGACCTACGGAAGCGCCACGGAGCCGGGCTCCGAGCAGCGCCGCTGTTTTGTCGCCGCCATGCGCGAGACGCTTGCGGTTGCCAACGCCGAGGGCGTTGAGCTGACCGAGGCAGACCTGACGCAAATGGTGCACCTCATCGAGGGAATCGACCCCGCCGGTATGCCCTCGATGGCGCAGGACCGCATCGCACAACGAAAAACCGAAGTCGAGGAGTTCGCGGGCACCATTTGCCGCCTGGCCGCCAAACACGATATCCAAGTGCCGCAAAACGATTGGCTCTACCAGAGGATTCGCGAAATAGAAAGCAGCTGGTAGTGCTCGGCATACTGTAGCCAGCAGATCCAATGGCAAAGCCGCCGCAAGGAGCACTCCCCTCGCGGCGGCTTCCTTTTTCATCTTTGGCCAAAAATCAGCTTCAGAACGGTTAGAGCTGCGACTCCGACGCCTGGTCCTCATCGTCGCGACAAAGAACTACACCTGCACTTCCCAGCAGCGCGGCCGCGATCAGCGCGCCGACCACGATAGGAGCAGCCCCGCATGTCCCCTGCATGCCCGCGACGAGCGCGGCCGTGGGACCAAGGCAGCCAAGCATCAACGCGACGGCGGCAACGGCGATATCTCGAGCATTCACAAGACCACTTCCTCCAAGAGAAAGACCTTATTTCTCATGAACTAGTGTGCCCCGCACCCATACGCCCAGCGTACCGCCACGGTAAGGGCTCTGTTAACTCGAACGCACATAAAGAACGGGCGGCTTTACGTTGCCTAAAAGCTCAGTAAAGACGCCCGCCCATCATGTGCCAATTTTCCTTATGGCAGATTACCAACCGGTATAGTAGTCGGTAGTTCCGGCGGCGCAGCCGGAGTCATAGACCTTGCACTCGCCCTTGGAACCGGTAAACGTGGAACCCTGAGCCTTATCGCCCGCGGCCACGACATAGTAACCATCGGAATCGCGCCAAAAGCCCTCGGAATCCTGAGTCCACTCGCCCGTGCGGTGGTGATACAACACGTTGCTGCTGTAATAGGTCTCACGGCGGCCGTTATAGTTATTGACGCCGCTCGAGCGCGTCAGGCCCGAGCCGTTCGCGTAATACGCAGCAGGCGCGTAAGACGAACCGGAGCCGGCGTTGTAATACGAAGCCTGAACGGCCTCAGCGGCCTCGGCTTCGGCGGCCGCAGCCTCGAGCGCTTCGCGCTTGGCATCCTCAAGCGCAGTGCGCAGCTCATCGAGCTCGGTCGACTTGGCGTCGACCTCCCCCATCGTCAACAGGCTACCCGCACCGTCGATACAGCCCTGCAGCACAGCGCGCTCGTCATCGGTGGCATAGTCGCCATACATATTCATGATGATCTGAGCGCGCATCTCCAGGGAATCGCGCTTGGCCTCCATCGAGGCGTTCCACTCCTGCATGGAACCATAGCCATCGCCGCGATAGTCAACGGGCTGTACCAGCGTCGTCTCGGACGGCGTAGATCCAACCGTATCGGACAATGTTGCGGCGTGGGCATCAGTTGCACCGGCGCCCGCCAAAAGTGCCACGGTCAGAGCGGCGGAAAGGGCGGCGGCTTTCGGTTTTCGTGAATCGATCCTCATGTAGCTGGAAACCTCCGTAGTGCGTTTTTGCTGCGTTTGAGCTGCGTGTGATTCGATTGCGCTGCATAGTACCCCGAGCAAATCGCGACCTGCAGTTTTACTCAAAAGGCGCACGTCAATTGCGTAAAACTCACATCCTCTCAACAGGAGTTTTCCACAACTCGAATGCATAAAGCGTGTCAAAAACCCTGTTTTTGCACCCTCTCTATGCAAAAAAGGCGCCTGTGCAACCATTGTTCGCACAGGCGCCTTGAGCAGGCATTTTATGCAGTTATACCTATCGAGTCGCAAGGGGTCCTTGCACAAGTCGCTTTACTCGTCCAGCGCGGCGAAGGCCTGCTTCAGGTCCCAAATGATATCCTCGGCGTTCTCGGTACCGATGGAAAGACGGATCGTGGAGGGCGTGATGTTCTGCTCGGCGAGCTCCTCGGCAGACAGCTGGGAGTGCGTGGTGGTAGCCGGGTGCACGACGAGCGACTTGACGTCGGCCACGTTGGCGAGCAGCGAGAACACCTGCAGATGATCGATGAACTTCCAAGCTGCCTCCTGGCCACCCTTAATCTCAAAGGTAAAGATCGAGGCACCGCCACGGGGGAAGTACTTCTGATAGAGCTCGTGATCGGGGTGCTCAGGCAGGCTCGGGTGGTTCACCTTGGCGACGTGGCTGTCACCAGCCAGGAACTCAACGACCTTCTTGGTGTTCTCGACATGACGGTCAACGCGCAGCGACAGAGTCTCGGTGCCCTGGAGCAGGACCCAGGCGTTGAACGGGCTGATGCAGGCGCCCTCGTCACGCAGCAAGATAGCGCGGACATAGGTTGCGAAGGCGGCGGGACCGGCAGCCTCGGCAAACGAAACACCGTGGTAGGAGGGGTTGGGCTCAGCGATCTGGGCATACTTGCCACTCGCCTTCCAATCGAAGTTACCGCCATCGACGATCACACCGCCCAGCGAGGTGCCGTGGCCGCCGATGAACTTGGTTGCGGAGTGAACGACGATGTTGGCACCATGCTCCAGCGGACGGAACAGATACGGGGTGCCGAAGGTGTTGTCGACGACAACCGGCAGACCGTGCTTCTTGGCGATCTCGGAGATGGCGTCGATGTTGGGGATGTCGGAGTTGGGGTTACCGAGCGTCTCGAGATAGATGACCGTGGTGTTGTCCTTGATGGCGCCCTCGACCTCGTCCAGGTTGTGGGCATCGACGAAGGTGGTCTCGACGCCAAACTGGGAGAGCGTATGCTCCAGCAGGTTGTAGGAGCCACCGTAGATGGTCTTCTGAGCCACCATGTGGTCACCGGCCTGGGCAAGAGCCTGCAGGGTATAGGTGATGGCAGCAGCACCGGAGGCGACGGCAAGACCTGCCACGCCACCCTCGAGCGCGGCGATACGATCCTCGAAGACGCCCTGGGTGGAGTTGGTCAGACGGCCGTAGATGTTTCCGGCGTCGGCAAGACCAAAGCGGTCGGCGGCGTGCTGGGAATTGCGGAACACATAGCTCGTGGTCTGGTAGATAGGCACGGCGCGGGAGTCGGATGCGGGATCGGCGCTCTCCTGGCCAACGTGAAGCTGCAGGGTATCGAAACCAAAGGTGTGCTCGGGGTTGTTGATGAACTGGCTCACGATGATCTCCTTGATCGAACAAAAGTTAATAAATTAGAGAGAAGTAAGTCGCTGTCTCCTGATCACGCCGACGGGCGCAAACAGGAGCCCGGCATTCGTCTTAGTAAGCAATTCATATGCGGGCCTCCTTTCGCATCCCGGTTCCGTGGTTGGCTTAATTACCTACCGCCTTTGTGTGTTTTGAATAGTACGAGCATTGTTTCCCTCGGTCAATCACTTAAAAGCGCTAACCTGTTATCGGTTTTATAGATAACACTCGAAAGGATGGCGCCGATGACCCTCCAGCAGCTTCGTTTCCTGATCGCCGTAGCAGAGTCCGGCTCAATCAATGCCGCAGCCCAGCGCCTCTATACCGCTCAGTCCAACATCTCAAACGCCGTCAAAAGCCTGGAACAGGAGCTCCACCTGGAGATCTTTACGCGCTCCAGCCGCGGCGTCACGCTCACCAACGACGGCACCGAGCTTTTGGGCTATGCGCGCCAGGTCGTAGAGCAGGCCGACATGCTCGAGGCGCGCTACGAGGACGGCGGCACCCCGCAAGCCCGCCTCGCCATTTCCGCCCAGCATTACGCCTTTTCGGTCGAGGCCTTCGTCAACGTCGTCGAGCGCTGCCGGGACGACAAGTTCGAGTTCATCATGCGCGAGACCACCACATCGCAGATCATCGATGACGTCCGCGCGTTTCGCAGCGACATCGGCATCCTCTATCTGGACGACTTTAACGTCCGCGTTCTGCAGAAGGCTTTTGCCGATGCGCGCGCGAGCTTCCATCCCCTATTCGACGCGACGGTCCACGTCTTCGTTAGCGAGCGCCACCCGCTTGCCCGCCGCCCGCAGCTGTCCCTTGCCGACCTCACACCATATACGCGCTACAGCTTTGAGCAAGGCACCTCGAACTCCTTCTATTACGCCGAGGAACCTTTTAGCTATATCCCTTGCGACCGCAACATACGAATCTCGGACCGCGGAACACTTACCAACTTACTTATCACGTCGAACGGCTACACCCTGTCGACCGGTGTCCTCTCCAATGAAATGCAATGGGGTATGGCATCGATCCCGTTAGCAGACGCCCCAACGATGCACGTAGGCTATATCATGCACGACGAGCGCAAGCCCTCTCCCCTCTTGCAGCAATACCTCGACGAGCTCAACCGCATCATCCATGCCAACTAACTGTCGGAAGACGGGGTAGAAATCGTAGATTGCTAGCCCCCGGCGGGCATGGCGCTACAATGGTCACTCACACGAAACGTACCCAACGAAAGGAACCATGTGAAGGTCATCATCTATACCGACGGCTCGGCCCGATCAAATCCGGGACGCGGCGGCTACGGCGCCGTACTCAAATACACCAACCCCGCCGGCAAGACCTTCACCTCCGAGCTTTCACGCGGCTACGCCAAGACCACCAACAACCGTATGGAACTCATGGCGGTCATCGTGGCGCTCGAGGCGCTCAACCGCCCCTGCGAGGTCGAAGTCCATTCCGATTCGCAGTACGTCGTCAACGCCTTCAACAAGCACTGGATCGACGGCTGGAAAAAGCGCGGATGGAAAACCGCCAACAAGCAGCCCGTCAAGAACCGCGACCTGTGGGAGCGCCTACTCACCGCCAAAAGTAAGCACAAGGTTGAGTTCATCTGGGTTAAGGGTCACGCCGGCCACGAGCTCAACGAGCGCTGCGATGAGCTCGCAACCACGGCGGCCGACGGCAGCAACCTCGATATCGACACCGGCTTTAACGAGAGCGACCTGTAATAGCGTTTTCGCGCAGCTTTATATCCCCACGCGCTACACTCATCCTGTAGACCAAACAACGCAAGGGGGACGTATGCTGCGCATCGCGACCATCGGCACATCCATGATCACCGACGACTTTATCCAAGTCGTCAACGCCAACGACCAAGCCGCGTTTGTGGGCACGCTTTCACGCGACGCCAATCGCGGTACTGCCTTTACCGCCGAGCGCGGTGGCGAGCGAAACTTTACGTCACTCGATGAGCTTGCGGCAGCCGTCGACGTCGACGCCGTCTATATCGGCAGCCCTAACGCACTTCACTACGAGCAGGCCCTTGCCTGCATCGCCGGTGGCAAGCACGTCATCGTCGAGAAACCCTTCTGCGCCACCGAAGCGCAGGCGCTGGAAGTCTTCCGCGCTGCCGAGGCAGCAGGTGTCGTGGCCCTCGAGGCCATGCGTCCCCTCCACGATCCCGCCTTCCACGCCATCGAGGACGCCCTGGGCGAGATCGCCCCCATCCGCCGCGCCTCATTGCGCTTTGGCAAGTATTCCTCGCGCTACAACGAGATTCTCGCGGGACGCGCCACCAATATCTTCGACTGCAATATGGCATCGGGTTCCCTCATGGACATTGGCGTCTACACCGTCGAGCCCATGGTCGAGATTTTCGGCATGCCCTCCGGCCTTACGAGCATGACTACTCTGCTCGACCCCACCACGCGACAGCTCACGCACGGCCCCATCGACGGCTGCGGTTCCATCCTCGCCAGCTACGGCGGTGGCCGCATCTCCGTCGAGCTCGCGCACTCCAAAATTACGAATGACCTGCTGCCCTCGCAGATAGAAGGCGAGCGTGGCACTATCCAGATCGACCATCTGTCCACGCCCCGCAACGTCCGCATCGACTATCGCGGCGACGTCGTACGCGGCTCGGCGACCGAGGCACCGCGCGAACAGGACGAGAACGGCCGCGTGCTCGACCTGCCCAAATCGAGCAACACTATGGAATACGAACTCACAGACTTTATCACCGCCATCGGCGGCATCGATAACGTTAAGGAAGAGATTTGGGAGACCCCGGCGGGACGCCACGAGCTTGGCCACTACCGCGATGTCACGCTCGTCTCACTGCGCATCATGGATGCCGTGCGCCAGCAGGCCGGCATTACTTTCCCGGCCGACGCAGGCAAGCAGGCATAGCGATGGGCCTCTTCGATACGTTCTTCTCCAGCGTCACCGGCGGCAGTCGAGAGCCTCAAAAACCATCAAACGTCGAGCTCGAGCTGCGCCGCAGGCTTACCGTGCTCGCAAGCGACGAGGCCACTCAA
>JAXKFZ010000096.1:0-2967 GCA_036550635.1 Collinsella sp.
AATGTGTACAGCCTTACTAGTTTATCGTAAAAAAATACCCTCGGGAACGAGGGTATTTGGCTCTACAAGGCCACCAGATGCGATTTAAGGCTCTTTTTTGCTTTGCACGCCCTTGGCCCACTCGGCACTGGCTCTCATGGCATTCTCGAGGGCCTCGCGCAGTTTTTGGTCTTCGATGGGCGCCACTTGGCGCTCGATCTCGGTACGCTCGGCCTCACTTAGGTCGGCGTGCGGGGCCGGCGGTCGCTCGGTCGTCGCCGGGCGCAGGCGCTCCTTGGCGGCGGGCGGCGTGTGACCGGGCGCGGTGGTTTTGAACACCAGGCCGTCCACATGCGCACCGGCGCGCTCCATGCGCGCGCGGATGATCTCGCGCAACAGCGTCATTTCCTGCGTCCACGAGGGCGAGTCGAGATACACCAGCAGCTCATTGGACTCGGGCAGGTAGCGCAGTCCCGTCACATGCCGTCCCTCGCGCGTGCCCGAGCACACCGCGTTCCATGCGCGATAGACCGCGCGCGACTCCTCGGCGGCCTCCATCTGCGCACGGCGCTCGGGGGTCGCGGACGCCAGGATGCGCTGGCGCTCTGCGTTCAAAAACCCGCTGAAGGCGACCGTCTCGCTCTCGCGCTCGTAATTAGCACGTCTCACCCATGCTCACCACCTTGGCTCGATCAAGCAGGTCATCGGTAAAGTACCCCAGGTTGGTCGTGGTTATGACCGTCTGGATATCATCGCCGATCAGCCGCAGGAAAGCGCCGCGACGCTCGCCGTCGAGCTCGCTCATCACGTCGTCCAGAAGCAGCAGCGGGGCGGTGCCCAGGACATCGCGAGCCACGGCGACCTCGGCCACCTTCCAGGACAGCACCAGCGTGCGCTGCTGTCCTTGGCTGGCAAATGAACGGGCGGAGCGACCCGCCACGGTGAACTCAATCTCGTCGCGATGCGGTCCCACCAACGTCACGCCGCGGCGAATTTCCTCGTCGGCATGCTCGTCAAGGGCGGCCAGCATGCGCTCGTACGCCCAGCCCTTCAGCTCTTCGCGATCCTCGACCTGGGGCAAATCCCCCAGCGTGGACGCATAGGTCACGTTGGCGGCCTCACCTGACGCCACTTGCCCGTAGGCAGTGTGCACATGGCCCGCCAGCCGGTCGAGCAGGGCCAACCGGTGCACGAGCAGGGCCGAGCCCGCGCGGGCAATCGAATCGTTCCACGCGCCGAGCATCTCGCGGCAGCACCAGGTCTCCTTGAGCAAGGCGTTACGCTGGGTCACGCAGCGCCCATAGGTGCTCGCAAGATCGGCATAGCGTGCGCTCAGCTGCATGCCAAAGTCATCGAGGGCGGCGCGGCGCACACTGGCGCCTCGCTTAACCATGTCCAGATGGTCGGGGCAAAACAGCACGCTCGGCAGAACCCCGCGCACACCGGCGGCAGAGCATCTCTTGCCGTTGCGGCTAAACGAGCGCTTACCGTCCTCCGCGCTCAATCCCATATCAAGCACGCGGCCGTCGCCCTCGAGCCTCAGCTCTACCTTGCACGAGCCCACGCCGTCATGGACGAGCTCGGCTGCGGTCGGATGCCTAAACGAGGCGCCGCTCGTCAGCAGCTGCAGTGCCTCTATGAGATTGGTCTTTCCCGCCGCGTTGGGTCCCGCAAGTATCGTCACGCCCTCGTCCAGGGCAAGGCGATAGCTATCGAAGCTGCGGTAGTGCGCGACGGAAAGATCGCGGGCGAACATGGTCATAGGGCAGTTGCTAGATGCGGACCGGCATGACCAGGTACAGGTAGTTGATCTTGTCGTAGGACTTGAAGATGCCCGCCTGCGAGTAGCTCTTGAGCTCCAGCGTGATCTCCTTCTCCTTGGACAGGGCATTGAGGCACCCGAAGATGTAGTGGTAGTTGAAGGCGATGGTGCCCGACTCGCCCTCGGCCTCGACATCGATCGTCTCCTGCGCAAGGTCCTGGTCATTGGAAATGGAGGACAGGCCCATCTGCCCGTTCTCGACATCGATCTCGAACTTGACGGCGGGGTTGGCGCTCGCGATAACGGCCACGCGCTTGAGGGCGGCGTTAAAGGCGGCGACGTCGATCTTGACGCTCGTCACGCACGAATCGGGGATGAGCTGCTTGTAGTTGGGGTACACGCCCTCGATACGACGCGACACGTAGGTGGTGTTGCCGGCCTCGAAGACGACCTGGGTGTCGGTAGCCCCGATCATGATGGTCGCTTGGCTGGCCATGATGTTCAGCGCGTCGTTAAAGGCGTCAGCCGGAACGTTGAGCTCAAAGGAGCCCTCGAGGGTCGAGGTCTCGACCTGCGTATCGCACACGGCCAAGCGGAAGGAATCGGTCGCCACCAGGCGCACGGTGTTGTTCTCGACCTTCATGTGTACGCCGCCCAGGATGGGGCGGGCCTTGTCGGTCGAGGTGACGCGCCATACGCGGCCGACCATCTCGGACAAGATATCGGTCGGCAGTTCCACGGCACTCTCGATGGCATAGGCCGGAAACTCGGGAAAGTCATTGGCGTCGAGTGTGTTCAGGCGGAACGAGCTCTTCTCGCAACCAATCAGCACCTGGCGCTCGGACAGCTCAAAGGTGACTGGGGCATCGGGGAGGGTCTTGGTGATATTGGAGAGCATCTTACAGGGGATAACCATCTCGCCCTCTTCTTCGACATGCGCCGCGATGCGATGACGGATCGAGATGGTGTAGTTAGAGGTCTGGAATTCCAAGATGCCGTCTTGCGCCTTAACGAGCACGCCCGACAGGATGGGAAGGGTGGATGCCGAAGCGACACCCTTCATAACGACGCCGATGGCTTGTGTGAGCGAGCTCTGGCTGACGGTGAACTTCATCTTTTAATACCTTTCTATAGATATAAATATCTTAATAATAGTAATAGCACTGACGAAACTGTTGATTACTCCCAAAGACGCAGGTCAGACCCAGAAAGAGAATCGACAGCAA
>JAXKFZ010000097.1:0-8807 GCA_036550635.1 Collinsella sp.
AACACTGTACCGTAGCGGAGCGCCCCGCGCGCGCCGCAATCACGCGAAAGGGTTTCCCATGGCCGAGATCTCGTCCTCCCGTATCGTCATCACCGTCCTTGGCAAGAACCGCCCCGGCATCGTCGCCGGCGTCACCCGTGTTCTGGGCGAGGCCAACGTCGACATCCGCGACATCACGCAGTCCATTATCGAGGACATCTTTACCATGACCATGCTGGCCGACACCGCCGAGTCCAAGCTCGACTTCGCCGAGCTGCAGAAGGCGCTAGCCGAGGCTGGCGAGCTTTCGGGCGTCAACGTGTCCATCCAGCGCGAGGACGTCTTTAACTTTATGTACCGCCTGTAGCGAACAAGCCGCCGGGGATTGCCTGACACGCGCATGCCCATGCAAGCCACCCCGATGCGGCCCGGAGAGGAGCGCGCATGGCCTACGACGCCAAGAAAATCTATTACCGCTTCGATGACCACTTGAGCCGACTGGTTCTGGATTACGAAGCAAGCCGCCAGATTTCGTCTGAAAGCGAAAGCCTCTACCACGGCCTGCCGACCGCCCCGTACGACGAGGACCTGTTTGTCGAGCACAATGTCAAGCGCGGCCTGCGCAATGCCGACGGCTCGGGCGTGGTCGCGGGCCTCACTCGTATCTCGGATGTGCACGGCTACAACAAGGTCGACGGAAAGGTCGTGCCCGATCAGGGCAAGCTCACGCTTCGCGGCTACAGCATCGAGGATCTGGTCAACAATGCCCAGGCCGAGAATCGCTACGGCTACGAGGAAGTCGCCTATCTGCTTATCACGGGTTCGCTGCCCAACAAGGAAGAGCTCGACGGCTTTTGCGAGCGCCTGGGCGCCTTTAGACATCTAAGCGACGAGTACGTTAAAGAGTTCCCTATGACCACGGTGTCGTCGAGCATCATGAACGTGCTCCAGCGCGCCGTACTGCTGCTCTACGCCTTCGATGCCGAACCAGACGTGATCACGCCCGAGCACGAAATCGACGTCGCCATTTCCATGCTCGCACGTCTCCCGCGCATTGCCGCCTTCGCACACATGGCCTCGGTCGCCAAGCTTCGCGGCTCCGAGGTTCACGTGCCGCACCCCACGCCCGGTCTCTCCACCGCCGAGACCATCCTACAGGTCCTGCGCGGCGGCATGGCGTTCACCCGCGATGAGGCGATGCTGCTCGACGTTATGCTCATGCTGCATGCCGAGCACGGCGGCGGCAACAACTCCACCTTCGCTTGCCGCGTGCTGTCGTCTTCGGCCACCGACCCGTATTCCGCCTACGCCGCGGCTATCGGCTCGCTCAAGGGCCCGCGCCACGGCGGCGCCAATGCCAAGGTCGTGTCTATGCACGAGGACATCCGCGCGCATGTCTCCAACTGGGAGGACGAGGACGAGGTCGCGGCCTACCTGGGCAAGATCCTCGACAAGCAGGCCTTCGACGGCACGGGCCTCATCTACGGCATGGGCCACGCCGTCTATACGCTCAGCGACCCGCGCGCCGAGGTCTGCCGCCGTTACGCGCGCTCACTGGCAGCCAAGAAGGACTTGGGCGAAGAGTTCGCACTCATCGAGCGCATCGAGCGCCTGGCACCGCAGGTGATGCGCGACCACGGCATGACCAAGCCTATCTGCGCCAACATCGACCTGTACACAGGCTTTATCTACAAGATGCTCGGCGTACCCGAGACGCTTTTTACGCCGCTATTCGCCGTCGCCCGCATGGCCGGCTGGTCGGCACACCGCATGGAAGAGCTCTTCTGCGCGCACCGCATTATTCGCCCCGCGTATCGCCCGGTTATCGAGCCGCTGGAGTACAAGCCGCTCGCCGATCGCTAGGACGCGGACCGTTATAGAACCCGAGCGTGGCCAGGGCATCATCGCCCTCGGCCACGCTTTTTATGCCAGCAGAAAGGGCTGCATCAAATGATTGTGTTTTCCGATATGGATGGAACGCTGTTGACGAGCGATAAGCAGATGAGCGATGCCGCCTGGGCGATGCTCGACGAGCTCGCTCGACGCGGGATTGAATTTGTGCCCTGCACGGGACGTCCGCTGTCGGGCATCTTTGAGCCCATCCTCGCCCATACCGCCGTGCACTATGCCGTTTGCGCCAATGGCGCCAGCGTCTGGCAGCTCGACGACGATGTGCCCACCGACGCCTCGCGCGCCACGTGCATCTTGAGCCGTCCGCTCGATTGCGGCATTGCCCATCGCATCCATCGCATCGCCGCCGGCCACGATGTGACCTTCGATATCTTCGCGGATGGGCAGTGCTTCCTCCCCCGCTCGCTCTACACGCGCCTGGACGAATTCTGCGGCGGCGACCCCCACATCGCGGCTTCGCTCAAGCGCACACGAACACCGATCGACATGGATATCGACAGCAAGATCGACGAGGTCGAGACGCTCGAGCGCATCGCCATGTACTGGCACAACCCGGCTGATCGCGACGCCATCGCGGCGGAACTCGACACGCTCGGAGGCATTGAAGTCACGCGTTCGTACGCCATGAATATCGAGGTCATGGGCGAGGGCGCCACCAAGGGAACGGCCGTCACGTGGCTCTGCGAGCACCTGGGCGAGCGTCTCGCCGACGCTTGGGCGTTCGGCGACAACATCAACGACATCCCCATGCTGCAGGCAGCGGGCCACGGCATGGCCATGATCAACGCCGAGCCCGAGGACCGCGAGGCCGCCGACGCCATCACCGAATACGACAACGACCACGACGGCGTCGCCCGCACCATCATGGCCGCTCTCGCCTAGCAGCAGCAACCCGGCAGGGTAGCTAAAACAGTCATTGGGGACGTTCTTGAATGACTAGTCGTTGGGGACAGTCTTCGCGAAAAAGCTGCAAGGACTGCCCCCCACTGCCGGCAGAAAAGGAACGTCCCCATCTGCCGGATTAAGCGAGACTCTCCAGCACGCGACGGAGCTCCTGCTGGACGGCGTGGTCACGGTTACAACCCACCACGCGATCGGCCACCGCCTTGAGCGCGGGGCGCGCATTTTCCATCGCGCAGCCCGTGCCGACAAAGCGAATGATCTCGTAGTCGTTCATCGAGTCGCCAAACGCCATGACCTCGTCGCGACCAATGCCGTAATGCTCCGCGAGCTGTGCGATGCCCGAGGCCTTCGACACGCCGGGCTGCATGGCGTCGATCCACGCATTGCCCGAAGGCGCAAAAGTAAAGAGCTGCCCAAGTTCGCGCTGTAGTACGTAAGCGCTGTCCATAACGGCACCGTCATCGCAAAAGATACTCGCCTTGATGATATTTACGCTGGGATCGGGCAGCTCCCAAATGCGCTCGGCATTGGGAAGGTCCTTATCGACCTCACGCACGAACTTGCACTTGTCATCGAGCAGGAAGGACTTGGTTCGGTCGAAGAGTGCAAGATGCAGATTGGGAAACGTCGCGACGGCCTGGGCGAGCTTTCGAATCGCCAGGTGCGAATATA
The DNA here is from genome assembly GCA_036550635.1 of Collinsella sp. Classification (GTDB taxonomy): domain Bacteria; phylum Actinomycetota; class Coriobacteriia; order Coriobacteriales; family Coriobacteriaceae; genus Collinsella. The sequence goes on from JAXKFZ010000097.1 coordinate 3,466, forward strand.
CCTCGCGGTCTACCATTTTGCCGTCGGCGAAGACCTGGGCACCGTTAGCTGCGACAAAGTCCATCTTGTCGCGAACGGGCGCAAAGAACTCGCACAGGCGATCGTAGCGGCGGCCTGACGATGCGGCAAAATGCACGCCATGCTCGCGTAGCGCCAAAATCAGTTCGTAGGTCTCGGGAGGCACCTGGCCGTTTTCGTCAAGCAACGTGCCGTCCATATCGGATGCAATCAGTTTAAACATAGAAAAGCTCCCTTCGGGCTTGATGGAATCGGACGTATATCCGATTCCAACGTACCCAAAGGGAGCTCAGATAAGACTCCGCAGTCATAAACGTTACAACTAGTCGTTTAAGAACGTCCCCGATGACTAGTCGGCGTAGGTGAAGGTGGTGACGTCGAACATGCCCTCGGGGCGGATGCGAAGCGTCGGGATCACCGGCAGGGGCAGGAAGATGATGCCCATGATGGGGTCGAGCGGCGGCTCAATACCCATGGCGCGCGCCTTGACCATAAAGTCGTCGTGCTGCGCGGCGACATCCTCGGCCGTGCCCTCGCTCATCAGACCACCGAGCGCCAGCGGAATACGCGCCACGACCTCACCGTTGCGCACCAGCACGTGGCCGCCCTGGCCAACAGCCTCGACGGCAGCCATCATATCGGCCGCGTTGTCACCCACCACGCACACGTTGTGCGAGTCGTGGCCGATCGTCGAGGCAATAGCGCCGCCCGTGATGGTAAAGCCGCGCACCCAGCCGCGGCCGATATGCTTGCCGACGAGCCCCATGCCGGCGGGACCGTCGCCATCGGCGCCCTCAGCCTGCAGTGACACGCCGCGGCCGTGACGCTCGATCAGCATAATGCGGCGCAGGCCCTCGGCGCTCTCGGGGCGAGCCATACCCGTGATGGCCTTGCCCGGCACCACGTCGATCACGGCCTCGCCCGGCTTAAAGGCATAGTCGAACACGTCGAGCGATAGCTTCGGCAGCTTAACGGAAGCACGCAGCTCATCGGCAAGGGCCGCAACCTCGGCCATCTCGGGTGCAATCTCGCCCACAAAGGTGCCGTCCTGCGCCACCAGGGCACCGGCGGCATACACGCGATGCGGAGCTGTGGCAAACGTCAGGTCGTTGAGCACCAGCAGGTCGGCACGCTTGCCTGGGGCGATCGCGCCGCGGAGCTCATGCGGGTCGCGACAGCCGTGGTCCAGGCCAAACGCCTCGGCCGTGGACAGGGACGCCATAGAGATGGCAACCACGGGGTCAATACCGGCCTCGATAGCCACGCGGCAGGCATTGTCGATCATGCCGGTCGAAAGCGCATCGGAGGGAGCGCGGTCGTCGGTCGCAAAACAGCAGCGACGGGCGCGGGCGGGGTTTTCCAGCAGCATCGGCGACAAGTTGGCCAGGTCGTGGCTACACGTGCCCTCGCGCAGCATCACATACATGCCGCGGGACAGCTTATCGAGCGCCTCCTCGGGAATCGTCGACTCGTGGTCGGCGATAATACCCGCCGCGGCATAGGCATTGAGGTCCTTGCCGGCAACGAGCGGCGCATGGCCGTCGACCTGCTTGGACGGCGTCTGGTTGGCAGCATCGATACGAGCGCAGGTCTCGGGATCGGCCATAAAGACGCCCGGCAGGTTCATCATTTCGCCCAGACCAAAGACATCGCCCGGATGCTCGGCAAAAAACGCCTGCATATCGGCGGCGGTAATCACAGCACCCGCTTGCTCATCGGGCAGCGCGGGCACGCACGAGGGCATCATGTACTTGATGGAAATGGGCGCGCGACGGCCGTCCTCGATCATAAAGCGCAGGCCGTCCAGGCCGGAAACATTGGCGATCTCGTGGCTGTCGGCAATGGCAGTAGTGGTGCCGCGCGTCGCCGCCATGCGAGCATACTCGGCGGGACGGATGTTCGAGGACTCGATATGCAGATGTCCGTCGATAAAGCCGGGAGCGATATAGCGACCCTGGCAGTCAATGACCTCGGTCGCCTCGTAGGTGCCGGAGGCATCGTCGCGGCCGTCGTAGAGCACGCCGACGATTACGCCATCCTTGACGGCAACGCTACCAGGCGCCACGCGCTGGCCATATACGTCGACAATCTGCGCATTGGTGAACAGCGTGTCGACGGGCACACGACCCTCGGCTGCATCGATCACAGACCTCATGACCTCAACGGACATACATACTCCTTCAACTGTAGAAATAACTGCGGAGCGGACGAGCCTTCACCGCAGCAAACCAATAGCAATTGTATGCCCAAAAGGAGGCCGCCGATAACACCCCTTCCGCTTAACGGCACCGCCAAATGATCCCTTGGGGACGGAGAAAAAAGTTGCGGTGGAATAGTTCCTGCCTGGGCGCCCGTATGGCATTTTTAGGAACTATTTCACCGCAACTCAAAAGGCCGCAGTCGGGATTCCCGGCTGCGGCCTTATTGCACTTGTGAGGTCAACTCGCTCGTTAGACCAACTTAAAGCCCTTGCGCTTGCCTACGGAGAGGGTGTCGCCCAGCTTGAGGGCGCTGGGATCGATGTTATAGCTCTTGGGAGCCACGGCCTTGCCGTTGATCTTGACGCCACCGCCGTCGATATCGCGACGAGCCTGGCCGGCGCTTGCCGAAAGACCCAAGTCCTTGAGCAGGCCGGCGAGGTAGATCTGGCCCTCGTCGTTGACGGTCAGCTCGACGTGCTTCTCGGGGAAGTCGGCGAGCTGGCCCTCCTTGAACACGCGGTCGAACTCGGCCTGAGCCTCGTCGCCGGCACCGGCGCCGTGGTAGGTGTCGCACAGGTCGCGACCCAGAGCGCGCTTGAGCTCGTAGGGATCGGCAGAACCATCGGCCAGGGCAGCGTCGATCTTGTCGACCTCGGCCGGGGTGAGCGAGCTGGCCAGACGATAGTACTTGCCGATCATCTCATCGGGGATGGACATGGTCTTGCCGAACATGTCCTTGGGAGCGTCGGTCAGGCCGATGTAGTTGCCGTATGACTTGGACATCTTGCGCACGCCGTCAGTGCCCTCGAGCAGCGGCATGGTGAGCGCGATCTGCGGCTCCATGCCCATCTTCTCCATGAGCTCACGGCCGGCGAGCAGGTTGAAGAGCTGGTCGGTGCCGCCCATCTCCACGTCGGCCTTGATCTGCACGGAGTCGAAAGCCTGCATCACGGGATACAGGAACTCGTGCAGGGCGATCGGCGTCTGAGACTGGTAGCGCTTGGTAAAGTCATCGCGCTCAAGAATGCGGGCGACGGTGAACTTGGAGCACACCTGCAGCAGACCGGCAAGGTCCATCGAAAGGATCCAATCGCCATTGTGCACGATGGTGGTCTTCTCGGGATCCAGGATCTTCATGGCCTGGCTCACGTAGGTCTCGGCGTTGGCCTCGATTTGCTCCTGCGAAAGCTGCGGGCGGGTGGAGTTCTTGCCCGAGGGATCGCCGATCAGCGCGGTACCGTTGCCGATGATGAGGGTGACGTTGTGGCCCAGGTCCTGGAACTGACGCATCTTGCGCAGGGGAACGGCGTGGCCCAGGTGAAGGTCGGGGCTGGTGGGGTCGACGCCGAGCTTGATGTTGAGGGGCTCGCCCTTCTCAAGCTTCTTGCGAAGGTCGGCCTCGGGAACGATCTGCGCGGCGCCCGAGGTGATGATACGCATTTGCTCGTCAACAGACAGCATTGGGTATCCTCCTTTTGCTATAGCACCCTCGCCGAAAACGGCGGTGCTGGAAGTCCATAAACTCTCTTATGATAACAAACTGACGCGACGCGGCACCTACGACAGGAAAATCCTCGTCCTGCCGCATGCGTCAATGGCAACTGGCAGACGTGTACCGTCACGCTCGACCAGATAGCGTGCCTGCCGACGACGCAAGCAGTCGCGGCAACGGACCTGTCCCGTCGCATCGGTGGCGCAGACGCCCTCGGCGGTCAGCAGGCAGTGCTCGCACACCATAAGCTCGGGACGGTCGGCGTCGACCGGACCCAAGACGCCGGGTTCAGCAGCCAGTTCGGCAATACGCTCCGCATCATTGCCGAGCAACTCGGCCGGCAAGTACACCCGCCCCGCACCGAGTCCGCGCAGCCAGGTAAGCGTGGCCCGATTCGCGCAGAACACCGGCGCCGCCACGTCAAACGTCACGCCCAGCTCGCGAGCGATCACCACCTGTCCCAGGTTGCGGCAGACGACGCGCCCGGCACGCTGCATCAGTGAGCGGGTCCGGTCAGCGTCACCCGTGCGGCACGCCTCGTCAAGCACCACAACGGCGTCGGACAAATCGAGTTCTCCGCGCGGGTCGGCATCCATCAGCTGCCAAGCAAAAACCATGCGAGCGGGAACCGCGCACTCCATCAACTCCGCCGACGCACCGCCATCCACCGCAACGTCCTCAAAGGGCAGCACCTCAACGGCACGCGCAACGGGCGCAATCGCATCCGCCTCGGCCCGCATGCGCTCCAACACCGCCGCCGTCTGATCCAACACGCCGGCGCTGCGAATCAGGTACACCTCGCAGCCCACGTCCACTTTACGCTTGCAATGCACGACGACGCGCTCCCCCGCTGCGGCATCCACCGGGCAGGGCACCTGCGGCCAGCGCTTGGGCACATCGGGACGCGCGTCGACACCCGGATAGAACCGAATCTCGAGCGTGTCACCCGCCGCCACGGCGGCGTCGAGCTCAACGGTCACCTCTTCGTGGCCCACAGCGACCAAGCGCCCCACGCGCACGCCCTGGTTAATTGCGCGCTCAAAGCTCATCAGCTCGGCACCCGAACGCCCTCGCAGGTACGCATCGGTAAACCCACGGTTAAACGACCTTCCCAGCTCGCGTTCAAGCTCTTCCACGGCACCGGGGTCCCACGCGTCGTCGCACAGCATATCGAGCGCTCGGCGCCACACCCGCACCACATTGAATACGTAATCGGGGTTCTTCATGCGCCCCTCGATCTTGAGCGACGCCACGCCGGCATCTACAAGCTCGGGCAGATGCGCAATACCCAGATAGTCGCGCGGGCACAGCAAGCGATCTCCCTCGACGGCGACAACGCTCTGTCCCGCCTCGTCCACCAGGTCGTACGCCAGACGGCACGGCTGTGTGCAATCACCGCGCATCGCCGAGCGCCCACGCCGCAGAGCCGAGAACTCGCACGCCCCCGAATAGCCGATGCAAATCGCACCGTGGCAGAATACCTCGATGGACACGCCCGTGGCACATAGCGCCGCAATCTCGTCGACCGTCAGCTCGCGTGCCGTCGTCACGCGCTCGACCCCCAGCTCATCGGCGGCAAGCCGCACGGCGCCTTCGCTATGAACGCCCGCCTGCGTGGACAGGTGAATCTC
>JAXKFZ010000098.1:0-1529 GCA_036550635.1 Collinsella sp.
CATATGTTTGTGATGCGCTCGGACGTTTTGGCGTCCGGGCGCTATACTTGACCGAATGAATAGACGAGTTCCGGCCGAATGGCGCGGTGCGGGCTCGACTCACATCGAGCCTTGGAGGTATGTGTGTTTGGTATTGGAGAGGGTGAGCTCGCGATCATCGTGGTCTTCGGCTTTTTGCTGTTTGGCCCGGATAAGCTCCCGCAGATGGGCCGCACGATCGGCCGTGCCATCCGTCAGTTCCGCGAGACGCAGGAAAAGATGACGGCCGTTGTTCAGTCCGAGATTATCGATCCGGTGAGCGAGGCCGCGTCGGCTCCGGTCAAGCCCAAGAAGGCTGCCGTCGACGACGATTCCGATGCGGACGAGGATGCCGCCGAGACGGCAGCGCCCGCCAAGAAGGAGACCTTTGCCGAGCGTCGCGCCCGCCTTGCCGCCGAGAAGGCTGCAAGCGAGGGTGCTGCTGAGGGCGAGGGCGCCGAGCCTGCCGCTGCTGCCGATACCGCCGTCGAGCCCGAGCCCGAGCCTGCTGCAGAGCCCGAGCCGGAGCCGGCAGAGCCCACGACGGCTGATCTCTATGCCCGTCGCCCCCGCAAGCGCAAGGCCGTCGTCGACCAGCTCGCCCGCGAGCTCGAGGCCGAGGACGACGCCGCTGCCGCCGCTGCCCCGAAGGGAGGCGATGAGTAATGCCTATCGGACCTGCGCGTATGCCGCTCTTCGATCACCTGGGAGAGCTCCGTCGCCGCCTGACCATCGTGGTCGTCTCGGTGTTTGCCGCAGCTATCGTGTTGTATTTCGCCACGCCCGTGGTGCTCGACATCCTGGAAGACCCCATCCGCTCCTTTGTGCCGGATGGCAAGTTCTACATCACCACCACACTCGGCGGCTTTGGCTTGCGCTTCTCGCTGGCCATCAAGATGGCCGTGGTCATGTGCACGCCCATGATTATCTGGCAGATTCTGGCGTTTTTCCTGCCGGCGCTTCGCCCCAACGAGCGCAAGTGGGTCGTGCCCACGGTGCTCGCCTCGACGGTGCTGTTCTTCCTGGGCGCAATCTTTTGCTACTTCATCATCATTCCCGCGGGCTTTGAGTGGCTCATCGGCGAGACCTCGGCCGTCGCTACGGCGCTGCCCGACCTGGAGAACTACGTCAACATGGAGCTGCTCTTTATGATCGGCTTTGGTGTGGCGTTTGAGCTGCCGCTCATCATCTTCTACCTGTCCGTTTTCCACATCGTGTCCTACGCGGCCTTCCGCAGCGCCTGGCGCTACGTGTACGTAGGCCTGCTCGTGGGTTCGGCTGTGATCACGCCCGACGGCTCGCCCGTCACCCTGGGCCTTATGTACGGCGCCCTGCTCTCGCTCTACGAGATTTCGCTTGCCATTGCCCGTGTGGTCATTACCGCGCGCGAGGGCAAGGAGGGCTTGTTTGTGAGCCGTCTGGACCTGTTCTCGGACGATGAGGACGACGAGGAGTAAATCGGTATGCACGAGGTTGGCATTGTCAACGGCATACTCGATACAGTGATTCGC
>JAXKFZ010000010.1:0-5236 GCA_036550635.1 Collinsella sp.
ACGATTCATGGTATCGCGCACGCGCCAGGCACCCGTTCCGCTTGCCAGCATAAGCATGCCGGTGCGGCAGATGATGGATGATTTATCGGTGAGCGGCGCATCGACGGCAAGCTCATCGCCTGCCGTCACGATCTGGTGCCAGTCAGTTTTCATATGGAGCGCGCCGGCACGAACGCCGTGGTGCATGGGGGCTCTCGAAAGCAGCGAGTTAAGGCGCGAAGGCTGTGAGGGCTCCGCCGATTCGCCCTCGTCCTCGTCGGGCTCTTCATCGACCAGATCAAAGGAATCAAGCGGCGCTGGCTCGCGACGGTCGATCAGCTCCTCGTCCTCATCATCAAAGTAGTTGAACTGATCGAGCATGTCCTCTTCGATTGCGCGCTCGCTCGCGTCGTCCATCCCGGTGCTCCCTTCCTATCGACTAACCCCCATCCTAGACAGCGACGGCTAAAGGAAACATAAAAGAGACGGCTGTCATGCGAACCATGCGCGCAATAGCCGTGGGTAGTCGTTTAAGAACGTCCCCAATGACTACATCGATGTTCTAAGTGTCAACCAAGTCAACGCCGCAGGTAGAGGACGGACAGCGAGCGACGTCCAGGGCGAACAAGTTGGCATGAAAAAGGCAAGGCATAGACCTTCTGGTCATGCCTTGCCTTTTGAATGACAAATTGTCGCCCTGGGCGGCGCGCAGCGTCAACTGGTTACGCGGGTTGGTAAACCCGCGTAACCACTTAGGTCGCGCCCTTGAAGTTGAACGTCAGATTGTCCAAATGCGGCCCGCGCAGCGTCGAGCCGTTACGCGGTTCGTAGAACCGCGTAACTAGTTAGTACATCTTTGCGCCGGCGGGGATGGAGGCGTCGAGCTGGATCAGGTTGAGGCGCTCCTCACCATCCTCCTCGTGGATGGCACTGATGAGCATGCCGCAGCTGGGGATGCCCATCATCTTGCGCGGAGGCAGGTTGGTGATGGCGAGCAAGGTCTTGCCGACCAGGTCCTCGGGCTCGTAATAAGCGTGAATACCGGAGAGGATGGTGCGGTCGGTACCGGTACCGTCGTCGAGCGTAAAGTTCAGCAGCTTCTTGGACTTCTTGACGGCCTCGCATGCCTTGACCTTCACAGCGCGGAAATCGCTCTTGGAGAAGGTATCAAAGTCGACGAACTCCTCAAACAGCGGCTCAACGGCGATCTTGGAGTAATCGAGCGTGGGCTTAAGCGACTTAACGAATGGGCTCGCGGCGTTGCCGGCCTCTGCAGCCTTGGCGGCAGCGGCACCGGACTGGAAACCCTTCTCGGGCTTCATGTGCGGGAACAGCAGGACGTCGCGGATAGAAGCCTGGTTAGTAAGCAGCATGACCACGCGGTCGATACCAATGCCAATGCCGCCCGCGGGAGGCATACCGTACTCGAGGGCGCGCACGTAGTCCTCGTCATACTCCATAGCCTCATCGTCGCCGCCGGCCTTCTCGGCCATCTGGGCAGCAAAGCGCTCAGCCTGGTCGACCGGGTCGTTGAGCTCGGAGAATGCGTTGGCGTACTCGTGGCCGGCGATGACCAGCTCAAAGCGGTGAGTCAAACGCGGGTCGTCCTCAAAACGCTTAGCGAGCGGGCTGACCTCGATGGGGTAATCGCACACGAAGGTCGGGTTGACGATGGTGTCCTCGCCCAGCTCATCGTAAATCTCGGCGATGATCTTGCCGGCAGTCCACTCGGGCTTGATCTCCAGGCCCTTCTCGCGCGCGGCGGCAGCAAGCTCCTCGACCGGCGTGTCGATGGTGACCTGCTTGCCGAGCACGTCGGAGACGATGTCGGTCATGGGACGGCTGGCCCACTCACCAGAAAGGTCGATGGTCTGGCCCTGGTACTCGATGACCTCGGGGTTGCCGATGGCCTTGTTAGCCGCCTTAATGACGCCCTGGGCGAGCGCCTTCATGCCCTCGAGGTCGGAGAAGGCACGGTAGGCCTCCATCGTGGTGAACTCGGGGTTGTGGGTAAGGTCCATGCCCTCGTTACGGAAGATGCGGCCGATCTCGAACACGCGCTCAAAACCACCGACGATGCAGCGCTTGAGGTGCAGCTCGGTGGCAATACGCAGGTAGCACTCCTGATCGAGCGCGTTGAAGTGGGTAATGAACGGCTTGGCAGTAGCGCCGCCCTGGATGGTCTGCAGGATGGGGGTCTCGACCTCCATGTAGCCGTCGGACTCCATAAAGCGACGGAAGGTGGAGAGAATCTGCGAACGCTTACGGAAGGTCTCGCGAACGTCGTCGTTGGCGATCAGGTCGACGTAGCGCTGGCGATAGCGGGTCTCCTTGTCGGAAAGACCGTGGAACTTCTCGGGCAGCGGACGAACGGCCTTGGAAAGCAGGGTCGCGCTCTTAGGGGCAACGGAAAGCTGACCGCGCTGTGTGCGCACGACCACGCCGGTCACGCCCAGGATGTCGCCCAGGTCGAGGGCCTTGAGCGTATTCCAGGCAGCCTCGTCCATGTCGTTGATGCGGCAGAACAGCTGAATCTCGGCAGTCGCATCGCGCACGACGATGAACATGATCTTGCCCTGACCGCGCTTGGCGACCACACGGCCGGCGATCTTCACGACATCCTCGGTGTCCTCACCATCGGCAAGATCGGCGTACTTAGTCTCGATATCGGCGACGTAGTCCTCAAGCTCAGAGTGCTCAGGATAGGGGTTCTGGCCCGCCTCGAACAGGGCGGCGCGCTTGGCCAGGCGGGTGGCGCGCTCGTCGTTGAGCGTCGATGCCTGATCGGCGGCGTTCTGGTTCTCTGCCATAAGTTAGCTCCTCAAACTAAAACGCTCCCCAGGATTCGGTCCCAGGGAGCGAAAACATACCTTTACGCGGGACCGTGGTCTAGCGTGCGATCTTGGCGATGGTGTAGACGCGAGTCTTGCCGGAAGGCGTAACGACCTCGACGGAGTCGCCCTCGCCGTGACCGATGATGGCGTGACCGACCGGAGACTCGTTGGAAATCTTGTGCTCGAGCGAGTTGGTCTCGGTGGTACCGACGAGCGTGACTTCCATGACCTCGCCGTTGGGATCAATCAGCGAAACGGTGGAACCGATGGAGACGGTCAGGTCGCCCGTGGTGGCAGCAACCTGAGCGTTGGCGAGGATGGCCTGGATCTCGGCAATACGAGCGGCGTTCTGGGCCTGCTTGTCCTTAGCGGCGTCGTACTCGGAGTTCTCCGAAAGGTCGCCGAACGCGCGGGCTTCCTTGATGTCCTCGACGATCTCCTTGGCGTAATCGCCCTCACGCCAAGCGAGCTCCTCGACGAGCTTCTGGCGGCCCTCAGCGGTCAGTACGATCTGGCTTGCGTCCATACGGATATCTCCCCAACTCTGATCAAACAATCAACTGTCAACAAAACGAAAAAGACCGGCTAGCCTGCGGGCAAGCCGGTCAGGTGCTCACCCCAAAGGGATGGGACTACTCTGCGTCCGCGTCGCTGTCCTCTGCCTGCTTCTTCTTGGCAGCAGCGAGCTTGGCCTCGAGCTCAGCGATCTCCTTGTCCTCCTCGGACTGCTCGACCACGACCTCCTCGGCCTGCTTGGTCTCGGCCTTATCGTCGCCCTCCATACCCTCGCGGATATTCTTGACGGTAGAGCCGAGGGACTTGCCGAGCTTCGGCAGGTTCTTGGGCCCGAAGATAATCAGGACAACGACGAGAATAATGATGAGCTCAGGAGCCCTCAGTCCAAACATGTAGACCTCCACAATACAGCGAGACAAGCTCGAATGAGTATACCGCGGGTATCGCGGTATCACAACACTAGCTAAAAAAAGGGACCGCAAGAAGCGGTCCCTCCTCATGCTCTGGTCGGGTTGACTGGATTTGAACCAGCGACCCCTGCGTCCCGAACGCAGTGCTCTACCAAACTGAGCCACAACCCGTTAGCTCGACTATAGTAACAAAGATTTTCGCCGCGTGCTAGAGAAATTTTTATTTCTTTGGCGCGTCGATTTGAACCGTGTTGGAAATAAGCTCAGTCGCGCAGGCCCACCAGCCATTTTGCTGGGCAGCATCGGCAAGCCTTTCGGCCGTGGCAGCGGTGTCGCAAATGGCAAACGAGCAGGCACCCGATCCGCACACATCTACAGCAACGGTTCCGTCCTGTTTACGCAGCCAGTCGAGGACCGTTTGAATCTGCGACTCCATCTGTGCGGAAATGACACCAAGGTTGTTATGGATGAGTGCATATGCCGTCTCGGCATCACCAGCACGCAAGGCAGAAGCTATCGCGCCGGGCTTGTCCGCAGGCACCGGGGCCTCGTCAAAACGTCGATAGGCTTCAATTGTCGAAACGCTTGCCTCGCGCGGCTTGACCAGCACGACGGGCGTCGCGGGCAGCGCGGGGTACTCAGTTGCCAGCACGTCTCCCCCACCTACGTAGAACGCAGGACTCGCGTGCAAAAAGAACGGGACGTCGGCACCAATGCCCCGCGCAATATCGTCGAGCGCTGGGTCGGTGCGATCAATGCCCCAGAGCTCCGCCAAGGCGACAATGACCGCGGCCGCATCCGTCGAGGGGCCGCCCAAGCCGGCGCACAATGGAATGCGCTTCTCAATCGTCACGCAGATGTTTGCCTCGCGACCATAAAGCTCGGCCATAGCAACCGCAGCCCGATACGCCGTATTCTTTTGCATGGGAAAATCTGATGCCGGAACCGTCTGGACGGTCAGCGCCTGCGCCGGCGTGACCGTCACGGTATCGGAAAGACCGACGGCCGCCATCAGGGAATCGACCCTGTGGTAGCCGCGGTCATCGCGCTCGGTATGAACCCCCAGGTAGAGGTTAATCTTTGCCGGCGCGGAAAGAGTCAGGGACCGATCGGTCACCGTTAATGCTCCTCGAGCTGATTGCCGAGCGGGGTAAAGATATGCTCGCCGCTCTCGGGGTCGAACAGCTCGACCTGACCGGTGAGGACATCGATATACTGGTAGGACTGACGCGACTTGCGACCGCGACGCTCGTCGACCTCGACGATAAAGACGGCGGGGTGGACGCTCTTGATGGTGCCCATGCGCTCGACAACGCGGGTGCGGCCCATGTTGGCCTTCACCTTGACGCGATCGCCCACCATATCGGTCAGCTTCTCGTGGATGTCGTCGACGTGATTGACTTCCATCTCTTCCATGAACAGGGCCTCCAGAAGGTGCAATTCAAAAAGGGGATAATACCCCTAAGATAGACAAAACTCTAATACTATAGCACCCTG
>JAXKFZ010000011.1:0-2336 GCA_036550635.1 Collinsella sp.
CTTTGATCTCGATCTGGCCAAGGCTGTTGCCGATAAGCAGGGCTGGGAGGTCAAATACGAGGCCATCGACTGGGACGCCAAGGATACGCTGCTTAACTCGGGCGCCATCAACTGCATCTGGAACGGCTTTACCATGGAGGGCCGTGAGGACGACTACACGTTCTCCGAGCCGTACATGCTCAACGAGCAGGTGCTGGTGGTCAAGAAGGATGCGGGCATCAAGGGCTGGGACGATCTTGCCGGCAAGACTGTGATTACCCAGACTGATTCCGCTGCGCAGGACGTGCTTGAGGGTGACCAGAAGGATCTGGCAGCGACGTTTGCCACGCTCGACACGATCGGCGAGTACAACACGGCCTTTATGCAGCTCGAGAGCGGCGCGGTCGATGCCGTGGCGTGCGACCTTTCGATTGCCCAGTATCAGCTTGCCGCCAAGCCCGATGCTTATACGCAGCTTGATGAGCCGCTGTCCAGCGAGCACTACGCCGTCGGCTTTAAGAAGGGCGACACCAAGTCGGCCGACGCCGTGACCGAGTCGCTCAAGGCACTCTACGATGACGGTACGGTTAAGGATCTCTGCGACAAGTATTCAAGCTATGGTCTATCTTTCGATAATTGGGTGCTCAAGTAATGTCTATTCAGGTCATGATGCAGATGCTTGGCCAGGGATTCTTGGTCAGTTTGCAGCTGTTTGTACTGACGCTGCTCGGGTCGATTCCGCTGGGAATCCCCGTGGCGTTTATGCGCATGAGCAAAATCGTGCCGCTTCGCTGGATTGCGCGCATCTACATTTCGGTCATGCGCGGTACGCCGCTCATGCTGCAGATGTTTGCCATCTACTTTGCCCCGTACTACGTGTTTGGCATTTCGCTCACGCCCGATTCCAAGTGGACGGCGTGCGTCGTGGCGTTCATCATCAACTACGCCGGTTACTTTGCCGAGATCTATCGCTCGGGCCTGCAGTCCATTCCGCGTGGTCAATACGAGGCAGCCGAGGTGCTGGGCTACTCGCGCGTGCAGACGTTTCTGTATATCGTGATGCCGCAGGTCGCCAAGCGTATTCTGCCGGCGATGGGCAACGAGATCATCACGCTGGTCAAGGACACGTCGCTGGCGTTTGCCATTGGCGTGGGTGAGATGTTCTCGACGGCCAAGGCGCTGGTCGCCTCGCAGGTGAGCATGGTACCGTTTGCGATTGCGGCGCTGATCTACTGGGTTTTCAACTTCGTGGTCGAGATGCTGTTGGGCGCCGCCGAAAAGAAGCTGGACTATTATCATGACTAACTCGGTGATGAAAATCGAAAGCGCTCGCAAGGCGTTTGGCGGCAATGAGGTGCTCAAGGATATCTCGCTCGAGGTCAAGCGTGGCGAGGTCGTGGCGATTATCGGGCCTTCGGGTGGCGGCAAGTCCACGCTGCTGCGGTGTGCCACGCTGCTCGAGACACTCGGCGGAGGCTCGCTCTCGTTTGGTGACCTTGCCGTTGCGACGGATGCGGGTTCGGGCGCAGTCTATGCGAAGGGCGATGTGCCCAAGCGGGCACGCTCGCGATTCGGCCTGGTGTTCCAGAATTACAACCTGTTCCCGCACTATACCGTGATGAAAAACATCATCGACGCGCCGATCCGCGTGCTTAAGCGCCCGCGCGAACAGGCGGAAGCTCGTGCGCGCGAGTTGATCGCGCAGATGGGGCTTACGGGCAACGAGAACAAGGTTCCGTGTGAGCTTTCGGGCGGTCAGCAACAGCGTGTGAGTATCGCCCGCGCCTTGGCGCTCGACCCGGAGATCCTGTTCTTTGACGAGCCGACCTCGGCGCTCGATCCCGAGCTGACGGTCGAGGTGCTGCGTGTCATTAAAGACCTTGCCGCGCAGAATATGACGATGGTGATTGTGACCCACGCAATGCAGTTTGCGCGCGATGTTGCCGACCGCGTGGTCTTTATGGATGGCGGCCGCATTGTCGAGGAGGGTCCTGCCGAGCAGGTCATCGACCATCCGCGTGAGCAGCGCACCCGTGAGTTCTTGAGCCGTATCGAGGGATAGGCTCAGGTATTTACTCAACTATTAATTAAGGCGAAGCCGCCGCAGGTCTTACGGTCTGTGGCGGCTTTTTGTTTGCATCGACGGGGTTCAATAATCGCCTCACAAGCTTGTCTCTTCCTCTCGCCGCCTGTATTCATACGTGCGCCGAAAGGTATGCATGGACGGTCGCCCGTGAGGGTAGGGTGGTGGCATAGGACATTTGGAGGGTGAGTCGGCTCGGCTGCCGACCATGCTGCTCCCGGGATGGCACCGACCGCGAACTCTCCCCGTTGGCGTCGCGCATTGCGCGCGGCCC
>JAXKFZ010000099.1:0-4015 GCA_036550635.1 Collinsella sp.
TACCGACGTCGGCGACGATGTCTCGGCCCGCCATGCCCATATCTGGTGCGATGCTCAAAATATCTGGCACGTCGAGGACTTGTCGTCCACCAACGGAACCGTGGTGGTAAACGGGGCCACGCGCGTCTGCATTCAGGTCGAACCCGGCCGTTCCGCCCAACTCAATCCCGGCGACGAGCTCAAGCTCGGCGAATCCACTACCTACGCCATTCTCTTCGGTGCCCTCTAGCCGGCAGATAGGGACGTTCCTTTTCTGCCGGCACTTGGGGACACTCCTTGGCGCACCAGAGCCGGTCGCCCAGGGATGGAGGGGCCATTTTGGCCCTTGGCAGTCACCCAAGGTAAACCTTTACCGCCCGCCTATATTTGCCGAAATTACACTTGACGGCGGGGTACAATAAACCCGCATGCGGATTTCCGTTGCGGGCGCTTCCCATCGCCGGGGCGTGCCCGGGAGCATCCGGCATGCGGCCTTTGCGGCGCTCGGTCATGTGCAAGACGGGTAGCTGGGCTTGTGGAGCGCGTGCAGCCCTCCTCGCCTCGGCATGCCTTCTCTCCACGCCATGTACCTGCTGCTCAGTCTGCCTGCCAGATGATTGGAAGCAACAGCGAAAATCCCATCACGCCAACATCCCGGTGATCGCCGGGGCCTGTATACCTATATGAGAGGAGAGGGGTATATGGCGCGTAAGTTTAAGTCTATGGACGGCAACGAGGCGGCCGCATATGTTTCGTATGCGTACACCGAGGTAGCGGGAATCTATCCCATTACGCCGTCCAGCCCGATGGCCGACCATGTCGACCAGTGGGCGGCCCAGGGTCGCAAGAATATCTTCGGCACCCCGGTCAAGGTCGTCGAGATGGAGTCCGAGGCAGGTGCAGCCGGTACCGTTCACGGTTCGCTGGGCGCCGGTGCTCTGACCACCACCTACACGGCTTCTCAGGGTCTGCTCCTGATGATCCCGAACATGTACAAGATCGCGGGCGAGCAGCTCCCGGGCGTCTTCCACGTCTCCGCGCGTTGCGTCGCTTCCCACGCCCTGAACATCTTTGGCGATCACTCCGACGTCATGGCCTGCCGCCAGACCGGTTTCGCCATGCTCGCCGAGGGCAACGTCCAGGAGGTCATGGACCTCTCGCCGGTGGCTCACCTTGCCGCCATCGAGGGTAAGACCCCGTTCCTTAACTTCTTCGACGGCTTCCGCACCAGCCACGAGATCCAGAAGGTCGCCATGTGGGACTACAAGGATCTGGCCGAGATGTGCGACATGGACGCCGTCCAGGCTTTCCGCGACCACGCGCTCAACCCTGAGCACCCGCACACCCGCGGCAGCCACGAGAACGGCGATATCTTCTTCCAGAACCGCGAGGCCTGCAACAAGGTCTACGACGAGCTTCCCGCCGTCGTCGAGGGCTACATGAAGAAGATCAACGAGAAGCTCGGCACCGATTACGGCCTGTTCAACTACTACGGCGCTCCCGATGCCGATCGCGTCGTCGTGTGCATGGGCTCCTTCTGCGACGTGCTCGAGGAAGTCATCGACTACCTCAACGCTCACGGCGAGAAGGTCGGCCTGGTCAAGGTTCGCCTGTTCCGTCCGTTCTCCATCAAGCACTTTGTCGACGTTCTCCCCGAGACCGTCAAGAAGATTGCCGTCATGGACCGCACCAAGGAGCCGGGTTCCATCGGCGAGCCGCTCTACCAGGACGTCGTCTCCGCTCTCTACGAGGCCGGCAAGACGGGCATCAAGGTCGTCGGCGGCCGTTACGGCCTGGGCAGCAAGGACACGCCTCCCGCGTCCGCGTTCGCTGTTTTCGAGGAGCTTAAGAAGGACGAGCCCAAGCGCGAGTTCACCATCGGCATTGTCGATGACGTGACCAACTTGAGCCTGCCCGAGGCCGAGGATGCGCCCAACACCGCAGCCCCCGGCACCATCGAGTGCAAGTTCTGGGGTCTGGGTGGCGACGGTACCGTCGGCGCCAACAAGAACTCGATTAAGATCATCGGCGACCACACCGACAAGTACGTCCAGGCCTACTTCCAGTACGACTCCAAGAAGACCGGCGGCGTCACCGTCTCGCACCTGCGCTTTGGTGATTCCCCGATCCGTTCGCCGTACTACGTGACCAAGGCCGACTTTGTCGCCTGCCATAACCCCAGCTACATCGTTAAGGGCTTCAAGATGGTCCGCGACGTCAAGCCGGGCGGCACCTTCCTGGTCAACTGCCAGTGGAGCGACGAGGAGTTCGCCGAGCACATGCCCGCCGTGGCCAAGCGCTACATCGCGAACAACAACGTCAACGTTTACCTGATTGACGCTATCGACCTGGCCGCCAAGGTCGGCATGGGCAAGCGCACCAACACGGTGCTCCAGTCCGCCTTCTTCGCGCTGGCCAAGGTCCTGCCCGCCGAGGACGCCCTGCAGTACATGAAGGACGCGGCTACCAAGTCCTACATGAAGAAGGGCCAGGCCATCGTCGACGCCAATCACAAGGCCATCGATGCCGGCGCTACCGCTTTCCGTAAGTTCGAGGTTCCGGCCGACTGGGCTACCGCCGAGGATGTTGCTCCCGTCGAGCTCTCCGAGGAGACCAAGTCCGCTATCGCCCAGCAGGTCAAGAACCTGCTCGAGCCCATCGATCGCATGGACGGCGACAGCCTGCCCGTTTCCGCCTTTGTCGATTGCGCCGACGGCCAGTTTGAGCTGGGCGCCTCCGCATACGAGAAGCGCGGCGTCGCCGTGGTCGTTCCTCACTGGGACGAGACCAAGTGCATCCAGTGCAACCAGTGCGCCTATGTGTGCCCGCATGCCACCATCCGTCCGTTCGCGATGACCGAGGACGAGGCTGCCGCCGCGCCCGAGGCTACCCGCACGCTCGACGCCATGGGCCCCAAGGCCAAGGGCATGAAGTTCACCATGGCTGTGTCCCCGCTCGACTGCATGGGTTGCACCAACTGCGTCAAGGTTTGCCCCAAGGGCGCCCTCGAGATGGTTCCCACCGAGCAGGAGATGGACCAGCAGCCCGTTTGGGACTACATGGTCGAGAACGTCTCCGAGAAGAAGGAGCTCATCGCGGCCAACGTCAAGGGTAGCCAGTTTAAGCAGCCCTACCTGGAGTTCTCGGGTTCCTGCGCCGGCTGCGCCGAGACCGCCTATGCACGTCTGGTGACCCAGGTCGCCGGCGACCGCATGTTCATTTCCAACGCCACCGGCTGCTCCTCCATTTGGGGTAACCCCGCTGCCACCGCTCCTTACTGCAAGGACAAGGACGGTCACGGCCCGGCGTGGAACAACTCCCTGTTCGAGGACAATGCCGAGCACGGTCTGGGCATGGCCGTCGGTTACGAGGCCGTCCAGCACAAGCTGATCGCCGCTACCCAGGACATCATCGCTGCCGATGGTCCGTCCGATGAGCTCAAGGCTGCCGGCCAGGCTTGGATCGACTCCGTCAACGACGCCGAGGCCTCCAAGACCGCTGCCGCTGCCTACGTTGCCGAGCTCGAGAAGTGCGGCTGCGACGCTTCCAAGGCGATCCTCGCCGACAAGGCTTACCTCACCAAGAAGTCCTTCTGGATCTTCGGTGGCGACGGTTGGGCCTACGACATTGGCTTCGGTGGCCTGGACCATGTCCTGGCTTCCGGCCACAACGTCAACGTCTTCGTCTTCGACACCGAGGTCTACTCCAACACAGGCGGTCAGGCCTCCAAGGCCTCGAACTTGGGCCAGGTTGCTCAGTTCGCCGCTGCCGGTAAGGTGACCAAGAAGAAGTCCCTGGCCGAGATTGCCATGAGCTACGGCTATGTCTACGTGGCGCAGGTCGCCATGGGCGCCAACCCGGCTCAGACCCTCAAGGCCATCCACGAGGCCGAGGCCTACGACGGCCCGTCCCTCATCATCGGCTACAGCCCCTGCGAGATGCACTCCATCAAGAAGGGTGGCATGCAGAACTGCCAGGCCGAGATGAAGAAGGCTGTCGAGTGCGGTTACTGGAACCTCTTCCGCTTCAACCCCGA
>JAXKFZ010000100.1:0-1519 GCA_036550635.1 Collinsella sp.
AAGCTGCTCGATGTGTGCGGCGAGCTGCGCGCATCAGAGCAGGTTGACGGGCGTGCCGTGACCGGCTGCTCGTTTGATTCGCGCGCGGTCTCGGCAGGTGACGTGTTCTTCTGCAAAGGTGCTGCCTTTAAGCCCGCGTTTTTGAGCATGGCGCTCGATGCGGGCGCCGTCGCATTTGTGTGCGAGGAGCCGCTGGTCGAGTCTCTGGAGCCGCTGGCGCAGGAGAGCGGTGCTGCGATGCTGGTTGTTGATAGTGTTCGCACGGCCATGGCCCTGCTGCCGCCGGAGGTCTACGACCGTCCCGACCACGACGTCAAGATCGTGGGCATCACCGGCACCAAGGGAAAGACCACGGCCGCTTTTATGCTCCAGTCCATTATCAAGGCGGCGGGCGAGTCCTGCGGCATGATCGGCTCGGTGAGTACCGACGATGGTATCGAGTGCTACGAGAGCACCAACACCACGCCCGAGGCCCCCGAGGTTTGGCGCCATATCGCCAACTGCCGCACGTCCGGTCGCCAGTCCATGGTCATGGAGGTCTCGAGCCAGGCGCTCAAGTACCAACGCGTCGAGAATCTGCCGTTTGACGTGGCGTGCTTCCTCAACATCGGCCGCGACCACATCTCGCCGATCGAACACCCCACGTTTGAGGATTATTTTGAGAGCAAGCTTAGGATCTTTGACCAGGCAAAGACCGCCGTGGTGAATCTGGGCACCGATGAGGTTGACCGTGTGCTAGAGGCAGCGTCGACGGCCGAGCGCTTGGTGACCGTTGGCGTCGAGCATGCCGAGGCAAGCCTGTGGGCGAGCGATGTCCGCATGCTCGGCTTTAACATCGAGTTCAACTTGCACGGCATGAGCGCCGACGAGCCCGAGGCAGGGGAGAAGGTCCTGCTGGGTATCGCGGGCGACTTTAACGTGGAAAACGCGCTGGTCGCTATCGCCGCTGCGCGCGAGATCGGCATCGGTATCGAGGCTATCAAGAAGGGCCTCTCCAAACTGCGTGTGCCGGGCCGCATGGAGGTCGTGGAGTCGAAGGACGGCCGCGTGATCTGCGTCGTTGACTATGCGCACAACCAGCTTTCGTTCCGTTCGCTTTTCTCGTCGGTCAAGCGCGCGTTTCCCGCCAGCCCGGTCATCGCGGTGTTTGGCGCTGCCGGCGGCAAGGCGCAGGAGCGCCGCGAGCAGCTTCCGCGCGAGGCCGCACCGTATTCCGACCTGATGATCTTTGCCAATGAGGACCCGGCTCACGAGGACCCGATGAAGGTCTGTCGCGAGCTTGCCGAACATGTTCCCGACGATACGCCGAACAAGATCATCCTCGATCGCGAAGCTGCCGTGCATGCGGCGTTCAAGGCGGCGCGCGAGGAGTACGTCAACCCCGATGCTCCTACCATTGTCTTGCTGCTGGCAAAGGGTGACGAGGAGCTCATGCACGTGGGCGACGAGTTCGTGCCCATCGAGAGCGACCTTTCGCTGGCCAATCGCCTGATCGATGTTACCCAGTTTGACTAATGAA
>JAXKFZ010000101.1:0-9549 GCA_036550635.1 Collinsella sp.
GGACTCATACAAGCCTCCCAAAGGAATCGATATACAGACGTTTTCCATGGTACCCCAAAGGGGGCCGAACATGCCATTAGCAGCAACGTGGGACAAAATTATCAGCAGCTACTTCGGTGCATTCCCGCTGCGGTCGCGTTCACTTTGCTCTACGCGCCATTCTTCCCAACCGCGGCCGGCAGGCTGCCAAAATGCACCGCGTTCCAAGCCTTCGGGCAAATAGCGCTGATCGACCCAGCCTTCGGGATAATCGTGCGGGTATTTATACACACCGTATTCATCGCTGCCCGGGCGATGGCGATCGCGCAGATAACTCGGCACCTCGCGAAGCCCACTAGAATGTATATCGGCCAGCGCCGCATCGATCGAAGCCTCACACGCGTTGGATTTTGGCGCCAAGCACACATAGAGTGCAGCCTGAGCCAGGTTAATGCGGCACTCGGGATAGCCAATGACCTCGGCAGACTTAAACGCGGCATGCGCCACCAAAAGCGCCTGCGGGTCGGCGTTGCCAACATCCTCAGAAGCGTGAATCATAATGCGGCGAGCGATAAACTTAGGATCCTCCCCAGCATCGATCATGCGCGCGAGCCAATAGATCGTGGCATCGGGGTCGCTACCGCGCATGGACTTGATGAACGCACTGATGATGTCGTAGTGCATGTCGCCGTTTTTGTCATACGTAAAGCCGCGACGCGGGTTGGCGATCTTTACGTCATCCACGGTGATGGGATAGCGCTCCCCCGCCGCGGGCGCTGGCGTTCCCTCGGTATCGGGACGCGTGACGGCAATCTCGCTCGCAAGCTCGAGCGTCGTGAGCGCCGAGCGAGCGTCACCCGCTGCCAGCGTGCAGATGGTCTTGACCGTATCCTCATCGGCCGAGAACTTACCGTTTAAGCCCTGCGGCGCCTCAAGCGCACGTTCAATAAGCGTGGCGATATCCTCATCCTTCAGATGCTCAAGCTCCACCACGCGCCCGCGCGACAACAGTGCCGAGTTGACCTCAAAGTACGGGTTCTCTGTCGTAGCGCCAATCATAATGACGGTACGGTTCTCAACTGCATGCAGCAGGGCATCCTGCTGCGACTTAGAGAAGCGGTGAATCTCATCGATAAATAGAATGGTGCGACGGTCGTACGTATTCAGGCGCGTCTTGGCCTCATCAATCACGCGACGCAGGTCCTTCACGGTACCCGTGACGGCGCTGACCTCGACAAACTCGCTCTTGGTATGGTTGGCGATAATGTGGGCCAGCGTCGTCTTGCCCGTACCGGCAGGCCCGTACAGAATCACGCTCGAAAGCACGTCGTGCTCGATCGCGGCACGCAGCCATGAACCCTTACCGACGGCCTTTTGCTGGCCCACGTACTCGTCGAGCGAATTGGGGCGCATGCGCACCGCAAGCGGCGCATTCTGAAAGGAACGCTCGCGCGTCGAAGCAGAAAAAAGGTCGTCCATAGCCATCCCGTGTATCAATCAAATACGTTTTCCACTAACAGTATACCGAATTAATACGAACTACCGTTCGTTAATATAGGTACGGTGCGGAAACTCCAGACCAGGGAACAGCTTGCTCGTCAGTTCGCAGAAATAACCGTCCGTCATGCTCGTGATATAATCCACCACGGCTTGATCCTTGTCGTCCTGCCAGGCATAGGTGCGATCATAGTAGGAAAGCTGCTGCTCAATGCGCGAAATATGGTGCTTAAAGATGTAAGAGGACTCGTCGCCACTGTTTAGATCCCGCAGGCAACGGTCGTAGAGCTTTACGAACGCCTCGCGCAGCTCCGCCTCGGAATCGCCTTCGATACCGCCCTTGCTATAGATCTTCTCGTAGTTCTCGCGCTTGGCTCGGCGAATTTCCTCAAACAGGTCCTCGCTCATCTCGATGCGCGGCTTACCATAGCTGTGCTCAACGATATCGATGGAGGCATGCGTGAGGATCCAACTGTTGTAGGCACCGCCCCGGCCATCATCAAAAGCGTCGGGCGAAAGCAGGCCCGCCGCGATCGCATCCTGACGGTCACGACCGACGTAGGCAAGAATATCCGAGATGCGAACGACGCAGCCCTCGAGCGTCATGGGACGCAGATGCTCAATTGCGCTATAGCCCGTGGCAATGCAATCCTCAACCGTCTGGTCAAACTGGTCAAAGGAGCCCATGTCCGAGAGCTCAAACACACGCTGCTCGTACTCGCCGTTATGGCATAGCACGCCGTCGAGCGTCTGGAGCGACACGTTGCGGCCATACAACGCGTCGAGCACGCGAACCGACTGCACGTTATGGAAAAAATAACGCCCCGTACGCTCATGATAGATATCGTTGAGGAAGCGCTCGCCGGCATGGCCGAAAGGCGTGTGTCCCAAGTCGTGACCCAGGCCAATCGCCTCGATCAGATCGCAATTGAGCCCCAGGGCGCGACCGATATCGCGCGCAATGCGGGAGACAAGCTGTACGTGCAAACCGCGGCGTGAAAGATCATCATTGCTACGGAAGCTAAAGACCTGCGTTTTGCCTGCATAACGGGTGTACGCCGGAAGATGAAGTATCTTTTCGGTATCGCGCATAAACGCCGGACGCATAAGCGTGCCTTTGTCGGCGGCGCGATCAATACGACGAATGACCTGATCATCGTTGCAACGATACGGGTTGATATAGCCCGAAGCACGATCGGCGGCAATGCGCTCGACAAGCTCGGGCGACAACGCCGAGGGAATACGGTCCATGCGCGCCTTAATGACGGCCGTTTCTTGATTAGATTCCATGGCATGCTCCTTAAAAAGGATGCGCAATCGGTTACAAAGTGCAGCCCACGACCTCGATTATGGCAAAAATCGGCACTAAAAACGGGAGCAATGGCAGGGAGCGCGATTTTGCGATGAGGCAAGCGACGGCAAGGGTCAGGAGCGCAACCGCAAACGCGACAACGCCGCCCAGGGGATCGAAGGTACAAAGGGCAAAGAGTGCCTTGACGTCCCCCATGCCAATGCCAGGAGCGTGGCGAACTCTACGCCAGAGCGACTCGGTAAGCACAAGGCCAAGGTAGACGATGACCGCAAGACCGGCGTGGTCAAGCGCTGTGTTCAAACCGAGGTCGAGCCAAACGCCCGCCAACGCCGCCACGGCACATGCGCCGGCAAGCCCATTGGGAAACCGTCGCTCTCGGGCATCAATTGCCACGCCGGCAAAGATGCAAATCCAAAACGGGATATAGATCATCGAAAACCTCCTTGAGCAGCTGCTCAAAAGCAAAAACCACCACAAAGGTGCCTGTCCCCTTTGCGGTGGTTTTGGTGGTGGTTATTTGGCGCCTTGCATGACCTCGTCAAGGGTAACGCTGACGGCGTGCTGCGTCGGGACCCAGTCGACCTTCAGGAACAGCGCGGCCACCGTGATGGGGATATAGCTGAACATAAAGATCGGGAAGGTAAACAGGTTAGTCACCAGACGCCACTTTTGCGCGCAGTGAATGTGCTCGTACTCAAAGATAGTCGTGAGCAGCGCCAGGATAAAGAAAGTCAGATACATCATGGCGAAGGTCATAATGAGCGAAGCGGCACAGGCCTGCATCTCGACTTCGGTAGCCAAAAAGCCGTGCGAGAGTCCGCCCACGATCAGGAACGTCGCATTGGCGAGCATCGAGATGAGCGACAGCAGCATACCCGGGGCGATCGTCATGAACATGTCGTAGGCGGCAAAGCGATGGTAGCGGAAGGTCGACTTGACCAGGTGCTTACCGTAAGTAAAGAACACCTGGTAGAAGCCCTTGGTCCAACGCATGCGCTGTTTCCAGGACGCCTTAAACGTCACGGGTTGTTCGTCAAAGAACTCCGCCGGCGCATAGCCAATGCGAATGCCGTGAATGGCGCAGAACGTGGTGAACTGAATGTCCTCGGTCAGCGTGTGGAACTGCCAACCGTGCATGCCCTCGATAACGCTGGCGGAGATGAGGTAGCCCGAACCCGAAACAGCGCAGGACGTCTTGCAGATATTACGCGCGTTGTTGAGGAAGCGCGCCTCGCGTAGATACCACGTGGCATTAGCAGCCGAGATCCACGAGCTGCCGAAGTTCTTGGAATTGCGATAGCTCGTGACCACATGGAAGCCCTGGTCAAAGGCATCATTCATCTTGGAAACGTAATCGCGGGAGATAACGTTATCGGCATCGAAGATAAAGTAGCCCTCAAACGTGTCGGGATACTCGTTGAGAATGCGGTCGAAGCCAAAGTCCATGACCCAGCTCTTGCCCTTGCGGGCCAGGTCATTGCGCTCGTAAACAATGGCACCGGCCTCGCGCGCGAGCTGCGCCGTGTTGTCGGTGCAGGCATCGGCGACCACGAAAACCTCGATGAGCTCGGACGGATAATCCTGGTCCTTGATGGAGCGAACGAGGTTGGCGATCACGGCCTCCTCATTATGCGCCGCGATAAAAAAGGCATAGCGATGGAGTTTTTTGGCCTTGGGAGGCGCGACCTCGCCACGAAGAGCGCCAATGACAAAGAAGACCACCTGGTACAGAAAGCAGACCGTGAGCAGCGTGACGACAATCTGGTTGAAGATCACGATGGGTGTGTTGGTTTGTAAAAAGGCGAGCATGCAGGCTCCCAGCAACGCGTAACGTAAACAATCGTATATCTTACCGCAGGCTTACCGAGTTCAAGAAACCACCTAATACTGGCTAGGCTTCGAGAAGACCGAGCTGCGGAACGATTTCATCTCCAACGGCCGTGCGACCGAGCGAGCGCGGAGCCAGATCGTCGAGAACCGCAGCGAGATCCCACGGCAACTCGTCGCGGCACTCAATGCGCTCCCCCGTCACGGGATGGTCGAACGCCACGCGCCAGGAATGAAGGAACTGCCTGGTCAGGCCCTGGTCGGCGCGCGCATCGCACTTGCCGTAGAGTGGATCGCCCACGCAGGCGTGGTTGATATGACGCATATGCACGCGAATCTGGTGCGTGCGACCGGTAAACAGATGGCACTCAACGAGCGTATAACCATCGTCAAAGCGCGTGGAATCAAAGCGCTCGAGGACTTTAAAGGTCGTAATGGCCTGACGGGCAAAGGGGTCGTCCGAAACCGCCATCTTGACGCGGTCGCGCGTAGAACGGGCGATACCGGTATTGATGGTGCCCTCGTCCATGGCGATGTGCCCGTGGACAAGCGTGATATAGCGGCGGTCGAGCGCACGCGTGCGAATGAGATTTTGAAGCGCGCGCTGGGTGTCGTCGTCTTTTGCCGCGAGCATAAGGCCCGAGGTATCGCGATCCAGGCGATGCACGATGCCGGGGCGGTCCTCACCCTGCACGGTACCAAGATGATCGATACCGCAGTGGTAGACCAAGGCGTTCGCAAGCGTGCCGCTCTCGTGGCCGTGGGCGGGATGGCACACCAGCCCGCGCTGCTTGGAGAGCACAATGAGATAGTCGTCCTCATAGCGAATGTCGAGCGGGATGGCCTCGGGAATCACATCGGTGGGATCGTGCGGCTCGGGCAGGTCGACCGAGATGCGGTCACCGGCGCGTACGGCATACTTTTTTGACAGACAGGTCTCGCCGTTCACGATTACGGCGCCGCCCTCGATCAGATACGCGCAGGCAGAGCGCGTGGGGCAGCCGTCGTTGGCACCCAAAAAGGCGTCGAGACGCTGGCCAGAGCAATCGTCGGCAACAAGAATATGGATGTCGGCCATTAACGATCATTCCTTTCGCGAATCTTGCGGGCACGCTCCCCACGCTGCTGGGCCTTGCGCTTAGCGCGGGCCTCGTCACGGGCGTTAAGCTCGGCGGTCGCATCGACCTCACGGGCAGCGGGGCTCAAGAACATGTAACCGAAGAGGGCGAGCACGACGCCCAAGGTAATGCCGATATCGGCCACATTAAAGACGGGGAAGTCGACGAAGGTGGTGGCAATAAAATCGGTCACGAAGCCAAAGGCCAAACGATCGATAGCGTTGCCGATAGCACCGCCCGCAACCATCGCCATGCCCACAACCTCAAGATGGGCGAGCTGGGGTGCACGAACGAGGTACACGGCAATAGCGATAATGACCGCCAACGCCAGCACGGCAAACGCGATGCCATGCCCCTCGCCCATACTAAAGGCAGCACCGATATTGCGGACAAACATAAAGTCGATGACACCGGGGATGGCAGTCACATGCAAAGCTTCGCCCACGGCACGAACCGCAAGCTTGGTCAGCTGGTCAACAAGCAGCACAACGAGCGCTACCCCACCAGCAACACCCAACCGCCAACGCAAAGACGGCGTCATATCCCCAGCACGACCCAAATCAATCCCCTACCCTCAAGAACATCGAATTCCGTTGAACGCAATTAACCATCTTATATTGCCATACGCAGAGCGCACGACATATCCACCAACGCAAGCGAAATAACCAGCACAAAACAAAAGCGACATTCCGAATAACGGAATGTCGCTAAATAGCTTTCGACTAAGAGCGCAGGTCGAAAGAGAAGGCTCTAGTTCCAACAATGGAAAAGCCGCGTTGCCGTCGCCAACAGCGAAAACGTCCCTAAGCGAGCAAGGTGACGTGAAAGAGGAGGGAAGCGTACTTTGGTACGCGACCGACGATTGAACGTCAGATTGCCGCTTAGGGGCGTTTGCAGCGTCGGTAGGTTACGGCGTTCTACGAACGCCGTAACCTACAGCGCGTCAGCGCAGCGCTTGCAGATATGCGCGTGGCCGTTGTACTCGCCGACGGTGGTGCGATAGTTCCAGCAACGGTCGCAGCACTCGCCCTCGGCAGCATCAATGCAGACGGAAAGCTCTTCGCCCTGGGTCAGCTCAACATCGGAGACGATGTAGAACTCGGCCAGGTCGACCGCTTTGTCACCAGTCAGCAGCGCGTACATCTCGGCGGGAACGACCGCCTTGACGCGAACCTGCTGGCTCTTGGTGAAGGTGCCGGCAGAACGGGCATCCTCAAGGGCCTTGGTCACGGCGCTACGGAGCTCAAGAGAAGCCTCGAGCACGCCCTCGAACTCATTGGCCTCGTCGACCGTGATGGGCGACTTGTACCAATCGAGCAGCGCGGCGTACTTCTGGTGATCGACGCAGCCAGCGGGCGCATATGCCATGGCCTCGTCAACCGTGTAGGACAGGATCGGCTGCAGGTCGCGCATGAGCATCGAGAAGAGCTCGGCCAGCACGGTCTGGGCGCTGCGACGCTCGAGCGAGCCGGGCTTGTCGCAGTACAGACGGTCCTTCAGGGCGTCGAGGTACACGTTGGAGAGCTCGGTAACCACGAAGTCATGAAGCGCACGGTAGGCGCGCGGGAACTCGTAGCTGGCGTAGGCGTCGTCGACCTCGGCCTGAACCTGAGTCAGGCGGGCAACCATGAGCTTATCGAGCGGCAGCAGGTCGGCAAAGGCGACGCCGTCGGTCTCGGGCTCAAACTGACCCTCGAGCTCGGAGAGCAGGAAGCGCAGCGTGTTGCGGAAACGACGGTAGGCATCGGACGTACGAGCAAGGATCTCGTGGTCGATGGACACGTCGGAGCTGGTATCGACGGATGCAACCCACAGACGGATGATGTCAGCGCCCATCTCGTCGCAGACCTTATTGGGGTCGATGACGTTGCCGAGCGACTTGGACATCTTACGGCCCTGGCCGTCGAGGGTGAAGCCCTGCGAGACAACCGCCTTGTACGGAGCGTGGCCGTTGGCGCCCACCGAGGTGAGCAGCGAGCTTTGGAACCAACCGCGGTGCTGGTCGGAGCCCTCGAGGTACACATCAGCCGGATACTCCAGCTCGGGACGGTACTCGCAGACGGCCTTCCAAGAGACGCCGGAATCCCACCACACGTCGAGGATGTCCTTATCGGCCTTGAGGTGATGGCCGCCGCACTTGGGGCAGACGCAGGCCTCGCCCAGGTAGCTCTCGGGAGCGTCGGTGAACCAGGCGTCGGAGCCCTTCTCGTGGAAGAGCTTGATGACGGCGTCGAGCGTGGCGTCGTTCATGACCTTCTCACCGCAGTCGGCGCAAGTGTAGCTGGGGATAGGCACGCCCCAGTTGCGCTGACGGCTGATGCACCAGTCGGGACGCTGCTCAACCATGGCGCCGATGCGGTTGGCGGCGTGAGCCGGATACCACTTGACGTTCTCGCGAACCTCCTTGCCAGCCTGCTCGCGCAAACCAGTCTTGTCCATCGAGACAAACCACTGGTCGGTAGCACGGAAGAGCACCGGGTGCTTGCAGCGCCAGCAGTGCGGATAGCTGTGCGTGATCTTCTTCTCGAGGACCAGGGTGCCGCGCTCGCGCAGGAACTCGATGATGTGCGGGTTGGCCTCGTCGGTATCCATGCCGCTGAAGGGGCCGCCGGTGCCAAACTCCTCGCCGGTGTAGAACTTGCCGTCGTCATCGACCGGCATGCAAATGTCGGTGATGCCCTCCTTGAGGCAGGCGAAGTAGTCGTCGACGCCGTGACCGGGCGAGTTGTGGACGATACCGGTACCGTCATCGACACCGACGTAATCGGCCAACAGCGCCACGCCCTCAACACCGTCAAAGATCGGCTGCTTATAGTGAATGTGATGGAAGGTCTCGGCGGGAACCACATAGGGCTTGCCGTCGACCACAACCGGGGTGTACTCCCAGCCAAACTCCTCGCAGCACTTGGGAGCCAGGTCCTCGAGCATGACCTCGGCGCGGTCGTCGTGCTCAACGGCGACGTAGGCGGCACCGGGCTTGAGAGAAACTGCCTGGTCGGAGGGGATGGTCCACGGCGTGGTCGTCCAGATGATAAAGTCAACCGGGCCGTCGAAGTTCTCGAGGCCGACGGGCTTGGAGGTCATCTCAAAGCGCACGAAGATGGACGGGCTCGTCTCGTCGGAGTACTCAATCTCGGCCTCAGCAAGTGCGGTATGGCAGTGCTTGCACCAGTGGACGGGCTTGTGACCGCGATAGATCATGCCCTTGTCGAACATGGCCTTGAAAACCTCGATGTCGGCGGCGTCATGCTGGTGATAGAGCGTCAGATAGGGGTTGTCCCAATCGCCGAGCACGCCCAGGCGACGGAAGCCGGCCTTCTGCAGCTCGATGTTCTCGACAGCGAACTTATTGCAAAGCTCACGGATCTTAGCCGTGGAGGTCTGGTTGAACTTCTCGGTGCCGAGCTTCTCCTCGACCTTATGCTCGATCGGCTGGCCATGGCAGTCCCAACCGGGAACATAGGGAACCTCATAGCCCTGCATCATCCAGTAGCGGTTGATCATGTCCTTGGAGATCTTGTTCATGGCGTGGCCGATGTGGATCGGGCCGTTGGCGTACGGAGGGCCGTCGTGCAGCACGAACTTCTTGTGACCCTCGTTCTTCTTCAGAACCTGCTCGTAGACCTTGTTGTCCTGCCAGTCCTTGAGTCGCTTGGGCTCGGACTTGGAAAGACCGGCACGCATGGGAAAACCGGTTTTGGGCAGATTCATCGTCTGCTTGTACTCGTTTGCCACGGTACCCCTTTCATGTCGTGGGCGCGCACGCCCGTTGGGCACCAAAAAAGCGCCCGTCCCTACAAGCTGGGACGAAGCGCC